>JAQBZT010000092.1 GCA_027622355.1 bacterium
ACGCGGTCGGAATTGTGGGCAATCGATGCGGAATCGGGGCAAGGGCCTCGGTTGCCGCATAATTCCGGTGAGAAGATAGAAGAAGCAATAGAAAAAGAAAATCTGGCGGGCCAGCTGAATCTATACAGGGAAGTGAAAGAATTCTACACTAATGATCCGGACGCCCGCTATTTCCGCGGCTCGGATTATACGTCGGGGGATGATGAATAGTGGATGTCATCGCCCAATTCTTATACGAACTTTTTTTTGCCGTCAGCAGCCCTGAACTCCTCCTGATCGGCCTCGTCACAGTTTTTCTCATTCTCGGCTTCCTCATTAAAATCCGCAACCAGATGGCCTGTTCGGGTCTCCGGAGACAAATCAACGAGGGCAAGCAGGCTTTGGCCAAGCTCACGCCCGAAGCGGAACAAGCCAAGGGTGAACTCAACCGCTTTCTCCAAATTCAAAAAACCAACATGGTCCAGATCGATGTCATGAAGAGAAGGCGGGAGGAACTTTCGCGCATGCCGGTGCAGATCAAGAGCGAGCTTCAAGAATTGATCGACTGGTGCAACAAGGAGCGCGTCTCGGTCAACTTCGAAAAGAAAATTGCCGCAAAAAGAACTACTCCGAAAGGCCGGCAGATGTAGCTGTCCGCCCCCTCCTCGCCCTCCCCCTGTATCCGCAATACGGCACGAATATCCTTTCACCGATGGAGCCGGTTTTCATGGATGCCCAAAACTTGAAAGCGTTGCAGGCGCCAATCAAGGAGCGCTACCACAAGGACCCTGAGGCGGCGAAAATCCAACTGCGGGCGGAGGGTACGCTGGGAGCGGACCATCTCACCTGCAAGGTCGAAACAGGCAGAGCGCTTGTGGAAGCCGGTTTGCATCCGGCTACCGGGGGCACGGGATTTCACGCATGTTCGGGCGACATGCTTCTCGAAGCTATCGTCGCATGCGCCGGCGTCACCTTGACGGCCGTTGCAACGGCTCTGGAGATACCCGTGACCGGCGGAAAAGTCATCGCCGAGGGCGACCTCGATTTTCGTGGAACGCTCGGGGTGAACAAGGAAACCCATGTGGGCTTCACCGGCATTCGGCTGCGATTCGAGCTGGATACCGACGCCACTCCCGAACAGCTGGAAACGCTTTTAAAGCTGACGGAACGGTACTGCGTGGTGTATCAAACGCTGCGCCAACCGCCCCAATTTGATGTCTCATGCCGCGCCAATGCGAACCCGTAGCGGAGCGCAAACGGTTCCCCAATAGTTTGTCGCGTTTGCCCTGCCCGCCGGATAACCCGCAACGCGTCCCGTAGGGCACGCTTCCTTGACAAAACCTGCGGCGAAGCCTATCCACCCCTAAGCGAAGTTTTCAGGGAGGTTCCATGCTATTTTTTGCGGGATTTCTTCTGCTCGGCCTGGGCGTCGGACTTCTCGGCACTCTCGTCGGAGCGGGCGGCGGCTTCATCCTCACTCCCCTCCTTCTGCTCATTTTCCCGGAAAAACCTTCCCAAATTATTACGGCGACCTCTCTCTCCGTCGTCGGCCTCAACGCCCTCTCGGGCTCTATCGCCTACTTCCGGCTCGGCCGCATCGATCTCAAAACCAGTCTCACCTACAGCCTCGCCGCATCTCCCTGGGTTGTACTTGGGGTTTTCTTTACCAGCAAAGTGAACCGGGGACCTTTTGACATTATGCTGGGCATGGTACTCCTTGCCCTTTGTGTGGCCTTGTTCCGCCGCCCTGCTGCGGAAAAAAACAATTCGCCATCTTCGAATGACGGAATGGCGCCGCGCCGCATCATCGATCGCGCCGGACATGTTTATGAATACCGCTTCCGCTTCCGCCTCGGCATCTGGATCAGCACAGTCGTGGGCTTTCTTTCCAGTTTTTTCGGAATCGGCGGCGGCGCACTATACGTGTCCATGATGATCCAGTTCCTCCGGGTCCCGCCCCATATCGCCACCGCGACCACGCAAGCCCTTCTTTTTGTCACAGTCGCGATCGCCGTTCTCGTGCATTTCCTGCAAGGACACCTCTCTACGATGGGAGATCTCGTTCTCCCGCTGGCCATTGGCGTTATCGCCGGCGCCCAGGGGGGAGCCTATTTATCTCAAAAGCTCGGCTCCAATACATTGAAGCGGGTCCTCGCCCTCCTCCTGGTCCTCGTCTCCGTGCAGTTGCTCTACAAAGGAACTCTTTTCCTCTGGCCGTAAAACCCCGCGAGGATTGCGGAAAAAACACGCTCTGTGGGACAATTCTAAATCGGATAGATTTTTCTCTTTTATCCACCGGAAAGGGCGCGCACGGTTTCCCGCCCCCATTCCGAAGCCATATCTCGGGGGATGTTCGGATGGAATACAAAAATATCGTCGTCGAAGTAAAAGAACGCGCCCTTTGGGTGGGGATCAACCGCCCCAAAGTCCTGAACTCTTTTGACATGGATACCCTCGATGAAGTGATTCATGCCTTCCCCCGCCTCGATGAGGACCCCGATATCGGCGTCGGCGTCCTCTATGGGAAGGGAAAAAATTTCTCCGCGGGCGGCGACATGAACGCCATGATGGCACTGGATCAGACCACGGGTCATATCTGGAACAACAAAATGCGGCGCCTCTGCATGACGCTCCGCAACTGCGGCAAGCCGACGATCGCCATGGTCCGGGGATGGTGCATCGGCGGAGGAAACGAATGGCAACTCTATTGCGATCTCTGCATTGCAAGCGAAAATGCCATCTTCGGCCAATCGGGTGCCAAGGTCGGGGCCTTGCCCGTCGTGGGCGCCACCCAATATCTGCCCATTCTGATGGGAGATCGGAGGGCGCGGGAGATGCTCTTCCTCGCCAAGCGGTTCACGGCGGCAGAGGCCAAGGAAGTCGGATTGATCAACGAGGTCGTCCCGGACGAGACACTCGAGGAGAAAACCCGTGAGTGGTGCGCCACGATACTGAGCCATGCCCCGGCCACCCTTCGCTACATGAAAACCAATCTGAACTTTCTGGGAGATCTGCACTACCCATCCTGGATGCATGGCAGCGAACTGCTGAACGCCGTTTGGAACAACGAGCAGTCCGACGAGGGAATGACGGCGTTTCTCGAAAAGCGGCCGCCTGACTTCAGCCGCTTCCCGCGCTAACGCCCAAGCGGAGAGTCACATGGCGAAGGCAAGCGACTGGGGGGTTACCCTGCTTCGTCTTTGGACGGGTTTTCTCATCGGATACCTTGGGTTTTTTGCGGTCAAAGATCAGTGGACGGGCATCCAATTGTCGGGCTTGCTCCGGGGGCCGGACATGACGGCCCTTGCCTTCTCGTTCACTCTCTTTCGTCTTGCGGGAGGCACACTGCTTTTCCTGGGCATCGCTCTGAGGCTGGCGGGGGTTCTCTGCATCCTCGGCACCGGATTTGTTCTTTGGCAGACAAAAGCCTACATATTGCCTGATTTTTGGGGTCATCTTTTCCCGATCACTCTTTTCGTTTCCTCTCTGGTTTTGCTTCTTACCGGCCCGGGGCGATTCAATTTGGGATCGCTGGCAAAAAAGAGGTAACCCGATGGCGGGTATCGTCTCTTGAGCGAAATTCATCCAAATCTGGGCGAGCGTCTGCGACGGCTCCGCGAAGAGAAAGGCTTCTCCCGTTCTGCGCTGGCACGGCGAGCCGGACTCGACCCGGAAAAAATCCAGAAGATCGAAGCCGACGAGGCGGAAATCACCGTACCGATCCTCCGAAAGCTTGCCGCCGCACTGGAGATCGATATTTTCCAGCTGCTCGCGGTCTCCTCTCCTGAAATCAACTACACAGTCCGACTGGCGTCACCGGGTGAGAATCTACCGCCCGGCCATATGGACGTGGTTCCCGTCCCTATCGTCAGCGGAAACGTAGCCGGAGGCAATGCGCGGATTGTCAACGAAAGCATCCTCGACTGGCTGTTTTTGCCCCAAAAAGAATTCGGCGATCGTTCGGGTAGGCTGGTGGCCGTGGAGATCTTCGGCCGCAGCATGGAGCCCGACATTCCCGACGGCTCCATCGTCGTTGTCGATCGCGGTGATCGGGATATCAACCCGGAAAGCTTCTACGCGCTTCGGGATACCGACGGAGGGTGCACCATCAAGCGGGTGCAGATTCTGGATGAGGCATATGTCGCGCTTGTCCCCTCGAACCGGGACGAATTTCGCGTCGAATTCTGGAAGCTCGACCTCGGAGAGTCCCTCAACGATCGGGTTATCGGAAAAGTCGTTTGGGTCGGAAGAAATTTGCTGCGGCAGGACAAGGTGGCCGAGAATCGGCCTCCTTACGGAAGACCGAACCCTGGGCGCGGGGAGAAACCGAAAAAAGACGACGATCTTTTCTAGGCGCTCACCGTGCGTAGCCGCGTCTTTTGAATACGCCGGGCGAGCCTGCCGCCTGGCGGTAATAAGCCCTTACCCGGTCCGTCCAGGGAGTGGACATGGCCGCCTTCCAGTCCTCGTGTTCGAAAACAGATTCTTCGTCAAGCTCGTAAAGAACGATGAGGACCGGCTCGCCCTCCACCGGCACATATCGCCGAATCCGCCGCACGCCCGGAACCTTTTCGATCAGGGGCGCACGCTCCTGGGCGTACCAGGCGTTGAAGTCTGCGATCTTCTCGGGAGGAACATGCAGCCGGCCCAACTGGATCACGGGCGCCAACCCGGCTTTGTCGACCGTGGGACACGCGGGCTCTGAAACCGGATGCGCCGGATATATCTGCGAACAGTAAAACTGAATGTCTGCTGTTATACGGATGTCCGGCTTCAAACCGGCCGCCATCCCGCCATTGCGGAGCGAAAGAAAAGGCTCGCTGTAAAAAGCGTGGACGGAGTTCGCCTCGAAAAGACCCAGGAAACGGGGCGGGCCGCTGATGGACTCGTAGGCGGCGAGACCGCACACGCCCGGAACCTCCGCCCCTTGCGCCAGGTAATCCGAATCCATCCATTCGCGGACAGACGCCTCACCGCCCGGCTCGCAATCCAGCAGATGGATGCCGAGTGCCATCCCATGGCGGCGCATACAGAACTTCTCCCGGGCGTTGCGAAATGATGAATAAAGAAATGAATCTGAAGAGAGCTGTACTATTTCTTGACAAGCGAAACGTAAAGCACGCCATCCCTCTGCGCGAGAATCACCTGCTTGGGCAGATAACCCTCTTTTGTCAGGGTGATGGTCAAAGAATCCGGTGTCTGGAACAAATCCGAAATCACGGTGTTCAGGCTGAGATTCAAGAGGCGCTTACGGGAAATCAGGACCGGCGTCTTGCCGAAAACCTCATCGGAAACCTGCACGGTCGCGCCGGTGGGCTCGCTGATGATCTTCACGCCCGGCGACAAGGGGCTTCCGCATCCACCGGCAAACAGCAAAACCCCGAATAGGGCCGCCCCAAGATGCCTGACCTTTCCCATTCCTTCTCTCCTCAAAACAAACATACAGTTCCGAAAAAAACGATTCCAGTCAAAATTTATATCCAAGGTTCCGGCCCCTGACAAGCCCTCCCTGTTCACGGAAGACGGTGGGCTGTCCATCCGGCACCGATCCGGGCGATAATGCGGGCCTTCTCAGAAACCCTTTTTGGAGAAGTTCTTTTTTGGAGCGTCATCGGTACCACCTCGATCTCATTGTTCGCGGCGCGGACCGCTACAACCTCCCCGATATTCTGGTGGACGAGTACCTGCCCCTCACGGCCCAGGTGCCCATCTGGCAGGTATGTGAAGAGCTCCGCAAGGGGCACTTCCACTACGAACATGAATGCGCGGAGCCGATCGAGGAGTTTGAGCTAAACCTGGAAGCATTGAGCGCCTACCTCCATCAAATCGTCCAAGGCTTTCATGCCGTCGAGGCCATCGAAGCGGATCGCGCCCGCCTTCTCCAGGCCCGGAAAATTATCGGCCGGCAGGGCGAGGTTCTCTCCGTTCCCCTGCTTCTCCCGCGAAGCCTTCTCCTGGACGATCTCGATCCCGACGCCGACGACCTGGAGCACATCGCATCCCGCTGGCCTGAATACCCGCGGTGGTTTCAAGACGGAATGCGCAGAAAGTATCCCGAACTGCGGGGACTTTAAGACAAACATCCACGGGGCTAATACTTTTTTCGCTGCTCCAGATCGATGACCGGCGGGGATTCGACCTCGGGCGCATTGAGGACACGCGGGGTGCGTTCGATCGGCGAGAGCGGATCGATGACTCCCGAAACAGGCGTTCCCAAGTCCTCGAAACGGCGGGCTGATATCAGGACGCGGGTTTCGTAGGAACCTACCGCATTGTTGTAGGATTCCACCGCTCGATCGAGACTCTTCCCCAAAGTGCCGAAATGGCCCGCCATCGTCCGGAGCCGCTGATGCAGTTCTTTTCCGAGAAGACCAATTTGATGAGCACTCTCGGCGATCTTCTCCTGTTGCCAGCTGTACGCAATGGTCCAGAGCAGCCCGATCAGGTTGATGGGGCTCGCCAGAATAACCCGGCGCGTCATTGCCTCCTCGATGAGCGCGGGCTCCTGCTCGAAAGCGGCGCTGTAAAGGCTCTCCCCCGGCAGAAACATCACCACAAATTCAGGCGTTGACTCGAACTGGCTCCAGTACTCCTTGGCGCTCAGTTTCTGGATATGATCGCGGACCAGCCGGGCATGTTCCTTCAAGTGGTGCACACGCTGGCTTTCCTCCTCCGCTTGTTGGGCCTGAATAAAAGCATGTAGGGGAGCCTTGGCGTCCACGATGACATTTTTCTGGCCCGGCAGACGTACAATGAGGTCGGGACGGAGCCTGCCTCCCTCGGTCTGAAGCGACTCCTGCTCCGTAAAGTCGCAGTGCGAAATCATCCCGGCCAGTTCCACGACGCGGCGAAGCTGCATCTCACCCCATTGGCCCCGCACGCCGGGAGAGCCCAGCGCCCGCACCAGGTTTCCGGTTTCTTGTTGAAGTCTCTGCTGCGTAGAGCCCAGCGCCTTGACCTGCTCCAGAAGACCGCTGTAGGCGCCCTCTCGTGATTTTTCAATCTCGCGCATCTGGGAATCTATTTTGTCTATCGATTCCTTGATCGGATTCACGAGCACCTCGACCGCCTTCTGGCGGGACTCCAGATCCCCTTTCGCTTCCGTCTGAAATTTTTCGAGGGTCGACTTGGCCAGATCGAGGAAAGACTGGTTGTTGCTCTTGAGCGCCTCGGAGGAGAGGGCCTGGAAGGCCTCGCGGAACTCCTGCTCCATCCGGCCCAGATCAGCAAGCCTCTCCTCCGAAGCCTTCCGCACGGAGGCAACGCGCTCTTCCATCCGGGCGAGGTCGCTCCTGAGGTCCGTGACTTCGCGGCCCCTGCCCTCGGCTTCTGCGCGGTAGGAACCGCCTCTTCGGAGGCGGCGAGCCGGGCATCGAGCACGGCGCGGCGCGACTTCGAGGCCAGCCATGCCAAGGCATAACCCGCGGCGCCGGCGATCAAAATCCAGATGAGCAGACCGGAATCCAAGATATCCCTCAAACGCGGGCGGCAGCGGACATTCGGAGCGTTTCCCCCTCGGGGCGGCGCGGCTAATCCTTGGGCGGCGCCGGAGCCTCCGGGGCTTCCAGCCGAACCGCCGCTTCGATCAGGAGGCGGAAGATTTTTTCGAGCGTTTCCGGGGGACACGGCCCGTCGTTCAGTTTGAGCACCCTGGAGATGACCTCTCCCTCACGCTCGGGAACGCGGATTTCCATCCCCCGCTCCCCCTTGAAGCGCCCCACCTCCTGGCAAACCCGGAGGCGCTCGGCGATCAAACGGACCAGTTCGGCATCGCATTCGTCAATCCGGCGCCGAAGCCCGGAAAGTTCCTCGGTCATTCAATCCCTCCCGGAGCCGGACCGGCGCCCGCCCCGTGCTGGTTTTCTTTAGCGGGCATTATACATGGCGGCAGCGCTTTTCGCTTTCCGGCGAGTAACACTGGGCTTGTCTTGCGAAAAGGACACTACCGGGCCCAGATCGGGACCACCCCCGCCGTGATTCCAAAAACCGCAAAAGCCACCAGATACATCAACGCCGTGACGAGAATGACCCCCACCAAATTCATCGCCAGCCCCGCCCGGGCCATCTGCGGGATGGTCAACATCTTGCTTCCGAAAACGATAGCGTTCGGGGGCGTCGCCACAGGGAGCATGAAAGCGCACGAAGCCGCCAGCGTCGCCGGAATCATCAGCAAAAACGGATGTGTCCCGAGCCCGACCGCCGTCGCCGCAAGAATGGGCATCATCATCGTCGTGGTGGCTGTATTGGATGTCACCTCAGTCAAAAACGTCATCAAAAGCGCCGTCCCCAGGATCATGACGATCGGCGGGAATCCCTTCCACACTCCGAGCGTCTCCCCGATCCATTTCGTGAGGCCGGTTTGCTGAAACCCCGCCGCGAGCGCAAAACCGCCGCCAAAGAGAAGGAGTACTCCCCAAGGCACACGTTCGTGCGCCAGATCCCAGTTCAGGATGAACTCTCTCCGCTTGAAGTCGAGTGGCAGGAAAAACAGAAGCAGTCCCATCCCCATGGCCACGGTGGCATCATGGAGGAGCTTTGGGCTCTCGAACAGGGAAGACCACCCAGGAATGGTCAAATATGGGATCGGGATCGGACTGCGGAAGATCCACAGCAGCGCCGTCGTGACGAAAACCAACAGAACAATCCGTTCACCCTTCGTCATCGGCCCCAGCGACCGCAAATGATCTTCGATTATTTCCCGTACACTGGTGCCCCCGGCGGTTCCTTTCGTCTCCGCATCGACGCGGCGAGAGAGATAGAACCAGGCGACCGCGATGAACACGATCACCAAGGGCACCCCGACCATCATCCATTTGAGAAAAGTAATTTCCGGCGCCGCCGGAAAGAGCCGCTTCACAAAACCGGCGAACACGATGTTCGGCGGCGTCCCCACCAATGTTCCGATCCCCCCGATGTTGGCCGCATAGGCGATGGCCAGCATCATGGCGATCCCGAATTTGTTCATCCCCTCCTGGTGGATTTCTTCTGCCTTCCCCGTCTGAATGGCGATCTCTGTCACCACCGCCAGGCTGATGGGCAGCATCATCATGGTCGTCGCCGTATTCGATATCCACATGCTGAGAAAGGCGGTCGCGACCATAAACCCGAGGAGCAGGCGGCGGGGGCTCGCCCCGACGAATTTGAGGATTTGGAGCGCGATGCGCAGATGGAGATTCACGCGTTCAATGGCGATGGCGATCAAAAAGCCGCCGAGAAAAAGGAAAACCAGATGGTTGGCGTAGGCCAGGCTCACCTTCCGGCTCCCCATGATGCCGAGAAGCGGATAGAGCACAAGCGGAACCAGCGCGGTCGCCGAAATCGGCGCGGCCTCGGAGATCCACCAGGTCGCCATCAGCACGGCCACTGCCGCCATCCGCATGGTGGCGGGCGTCATCCCCGCCGGCGCCGGCAGGATGAGAAACAATACAAAAAGCGCCAATCCCAGCCAGAGCCCGGCCTGCTGTCTCGTAAAATTACCCGCTCCACCCTCCTCCATGCGCAAGTCCCTCCCTTTTCAAGTTCCACTCCGGAAACAGGAGCGCCGTCGAACAGGCGCAGTCTTAATTATGGGCACTTCTCTCGGCCGCAGGGATTTTGGAGAGCGGGTCGCCCGCCATCCGGAGCC
>JAQBZT010000093.1 GCA_027622355.1 bacterium
GGGCGAGCCGAGATTTTCCCCACCGTCACGGCCTGGAGGCCGAACCTCCCGAAGGCGAGCGTCGAGCCGCGAAAGGCTTTTCCCTTGATGCGCCCCTTTTGCTGTTTTCGGTACTTCGTCCGTTTCGGCTGCAGCATCGCTTTCGCTCTCCGTCCTAGTTCTCAGAGCCGCCCGAGGGTGAGGAAGTCATGGCCTCGGGCGGGCGCCGCCGTGCCGAGCGAATCATCTCCCCCCGGAAAATCCATACCTTCACGCCACACATCCCGTACGTCGTCTTGGCCTCGGCAAAGCCGTAGTCAATGTCCGCGCGGAGGGTTTGAAGCGGAACCCGCCCCTCGCGATACCACTCCGTGCGGGCGATCTCCGCCCCGCCGAGCCGGCCGCTGCACTGAATCTTGATGCCCTTGGCTCCGAAACGGAGCGCCGAGGTCACCGCCTTCTTCATGGCGCGCCGGAAGGCGATCCGCCGCTCGAGCTGCATGGCGACGTTCTCGGCCACCAGCTGGGCCTCCATCTCGGCCTTGCGGACTTCCTTGATGTTCACATACACCTGCTTGCCGGTAAGGCTCTGCAGGTCCGCCTTCAGCTTGTCCACTTCCGACCCGCGCTTGCCGATGATGATGCCGGGCCGGGCCGTCCAGATGTTCACCCGGACGCGCTGGCTCGTGCGCTCGATCTCAACGCTGCTCACCCCCGCATGTGAGAGGCGGCTTTTCACATAGCCGCGGATATGGATGTCTTCATGCAGGTTGTCGGCGTAGTCCCGCTTGGCGTACCAGGTGGAAACCCACCCGCGGGTAATGCCCACCCGAAAACCGATGGGGTGTACCTTCTGGCCCATCTGCTCTCCTCTACCGGCCTTCGCCGATCTCTACGTGGATGTGGCACATGCGGTGCAGCACCCGACCCATCCGCCCGCGCGCCCTGGGCCGCATCCGCTTGAGCGTCGGGCCGTTATCCACGGTTACTTGCCGAATCACAAGCCCTTCGGGGTCGTCGTTCTCCCCCTTGTCCGTCGCATTCGCAAGGGCAGAGACAATCAATTTCGAAAACGCCTCGGAGGACGCACGCGGGGAGAGCTGAAGCAGGATCAGGGCCTCCGAAACGCGCTTACCGCGAATCATATCGGCCAGCTGCCGCGTCTTGCGCGGCTTGCTCCGGTAGTATTTCAGGCTCGCCTTCGACATCTCTCCGCCTCTCTCCCGCCTACTTCAACGAAATCTGACGCTTGGTTATCCCGGCATGGGCCTTGAACGTGCGGGTGGGCGAGAAATCTCCCAGCTTGAAGCCCACCATGTTCTCGGTCACATACACGGGAATAAACTTTCTCCCGTTGTGCACGGCAAAGGTGTAACCGACAAAATCGGGGATGATGGTCGAGCGGCGCGACCAGGTGCGGATCATCCGCTTGTCGCCACCGCTGCCCATCGCCTCCACCTTCTTCAGAAGGTGCTCGTCGGTAAACGGTCCCTTGTGAAGCGAACGACTCATTTCGCGCGCTCTCCCTTGCGTGCCCGCCGGCTAACGGCTCTTCCGCCTGCGCCGAACGATGAATTTGGAGGAAGGCTTGTTCACCTTCCGCGTCTTGTATCCCTTGGTCGGCTTGCCCCAGGGGGTCACCGGATGGCGGCCACCCGAGCTTTTCCCCTCGCCGCCGCCGAGGGGATGGTCCACCGGATTCATGGCCACCCCGCGGACATGGGGCTTGCGGCCGAGCCAGCGCTTTCTGCCGGCTTTGCCGTAGCTCATGTTCGAGTGATCTGCGTTGCCCACCTCGCCGAGGGTGGCGTAGCAGGACAAATGAATCATCCGCACCTCGCCCGAGGACAGCCGGAAGTGGGCGTAATCTCCCTCCTTGGCCATCAGCTGGGCGCTGGCGCCGGCGCTGCGGGCAATCTGTCCGCCGGCGCCGGGCTTGATCTCGATGTTGTGGCAAATCGTCCCCATCGGGATGTTCGCCACCGGCAGCGCGTTGCCCAGCCGGATTTCGGCCTCCGGTCCCGCATTCAGCACATCGCCCACCTGAATTCCGCTCGGGGCGATGATGTATCTCTTTTCGCCATCGGCGTAGACCAGGAGCGCCACGCGGGCGGTGCGGTTCGGGTCATACTCGATGGAGCGGACCTTGGCCGGAATCCCGATCTTTTCACGCCGGAAATCGATCACCCGATAGCGCCGCTTGTGGCCCCCGCCGCGGTGAAAGGCCGTGGTCCGGCCGAGGTTGTTCCGGCCTCCGGTCTTCCTGAGCCCGCGGATGAGGGACTTCTCGGGCTTCTCACGGGTGATGTCCTCCCGAGTGAGAACCTCCTGGAAGCGTCTCCCTGGAGATGTGGGCTTATATCGCCTGACCGGCATAACGTTCCTCTCGCCTCTTCAACAGCGGCCGCTAGGCCGACTCGAAAAACTCGATCTTGTCACCCTCTTGAAGGGTGACGATGGCCTTCTTCCAGGGCGCCCGCGTTCCGAAATGACGTCCCACGCGAACCCGCTTGCCGGGCATCCGCAGGGTGTTCACCTTCAGGACAGTCACCCCGAAAAGAGACTCCACCGCGCGCTGAATTTCTTTTTTCCCGGCCCGGATATCGACCTCGAAGGCCACCTTGTTGGCTGCCTCGCTGGACTCGATGCTTTTTTCCGTGACGCAAGGCCGCTTGATCACCAATGTCGGTTCCATCGCTCCCTAACCCGCCAATCTTTTCTCAAGTGAACCAAGCGCGTCCTTGGTGCAGACGAGATGCTCGTGCCACATGATGTCGTAAACGTTGAGCCCTTCGACGGAAAGGGGCTTGGTCCCCTGAAGGTTCCGCACCGCGAGCAGGAAGTTTTCTCCGGGCGTGCCGTGGACCAGGAGGGTCTTCCCCCGGGTGTCAAGACGCTCGAGCGCGCCGATCATCAGCTTTGTCCTGGGCGCTTCGATGTCGAGATCGCGCACCACCTTGAGCTTTCCCTCTTTCCATTTCAGGTTCAGCGCGCTCCTGAGAGCGCCCAGCTTCATCTTCTTGTTCATCTTATGGGTGTAATCCCGCGGCTTGGGCCCGAAGGTGGTGCCCCCGTGCCGCCAGATGGGGGATTTCACATCGCCCGCGCGGGCGCGGCCCGTACCCTTCTGGCGAAAGGGCTTCGCGTTCGACCCGTGGACCTCGGCGCGGCCCTTGGTCGAGTGGGTCCCAGCCCGCTGGCTGGCCAGCTGGAATTTCACCATCTCGTGGATCAGGTGAAGTCTCACCACCCCGTCGAACACCCCGCCGGGAAGATCGACCTGCTCCACCACTTTGCCTTCGAGGTCGTGTACCTCGATCTGAGCCATCGAACTGCTCTCCCTAACCACCGCGCGCGGCGCGCTTGGAAGCCTTGAGCGGGTTCATGCTCCGAACCTGTTCCTTGGGCTTATCGTCGAGTCCCGCGCCCGTCCGCGTGCTGCGCTTGAGAAGAAGAACCCCGTTCTTCGCCCCCGGCACGGAGCCGCGGAGCAGGATCACGTTGTCCTCAGGAATCACATCCACCACCAGAAGACCGATGATGGTCGTCTTTTTGTCGCCCATGTGGCCGGGCATCTTCTTTCCCTTGATGATTTTCGAGGGGTAGGCCGAGGAACCCATCGATCCCGCAAGGCGGTCGAACATTCCGCCGTGGCCGCCAGGGCCGCCGGCGAAACCGTGGCGCTTGAGGACGCCCGCAAACCCGCGGCCCTTGCTCTTGCAGGTGACATCCACCCGGTCGCCGCGGTCAAACACCGAGGCATCAATGACAGCGCCAACCTCGAGCCCGGCGTCGCCCTCGCCCAGAGGCACTTCGTGAAGCTCGGCGAAGGGCTGCACGCCGGCCTTCTTGAAATGCCCGAGTTCGGCCTTCGTAAAGCCCTTCTCCTTGTGGGGAAGGAAGCCGACCTGGATCGCCTCGTAGCCGTCCTTCTTTTCGGTCTTCTTCTGAACGACCGTGCAGGGGCCCGCCTCCACCACCGTCACGGGGATCGTCCCCCCGTCGGGTGAAAACACATGGGTCATCCCCACCTTGCGGCCTAGAATGTAGTTCATCCTTCCTCTTCCCCCGCCTAGAGCTTGATCTCGACATCCACACCAGCGGCAAGCTCAAGCTTCATGAGCGCGTCCACCGTCTGCTGGGTGGGCTCCACGATATCCACCAACCGCTTATGGGTGCGGATCTCGAACTGTTCCCGGGATTTCTTGTCAATGTGGGGAGAGCGAAGAACCGTATATTTGTTGAGCGACGTCGGCAACGGGATGGGACCAACCACATCCGCACCGGTGCGCTTCACCGTATCCACGATCTCACTCACCGATTGATCGAGAAGCCGGTGATCATACGCTTTTAGACGAATCCGAATCTTCTGACTCATACGGCTCTGACTCTCCCGGCTCCGGTTGGAGCCCCTCAAACCTTATTCGATGACTTCGGTGACGACGCCGGCGCCCACCGTGCGGCCGCCCTCGCGGATCGCGAAGCGCAGCTCTTTCTCCATCGCGATCGGCGTGATCAGCGCCACGTCTATCGTTACGTTGTCCCCCGGCATCACCATCTCCCGCCCTTCGGGCAAATCCACTATCCCTGTCACGTCCGTCGTCCGGAAGTAAAACTGCGGGCGATACCCGTTGAAAAACGGCGTGTGACGCCCTCCCTCTTCTTTCGTCAGGATGTATACTTCGCCCTTGAACTTCACGTGCGGGGTGATCGAGCCCGGCGCCGAAAGTACCTGCCCGCGCTCTATCTCGTCTTTCTTCACCCCGCGAAGCAGCACCCCGACGTTGTCCCCCGCCTGGCCCTGGTCCAGCAGCTTGCGGAACATCTCAACGCCTGTCGCTACCGTCTTGGCCGTATCCGTGATCCCCACGATCTCGACTTCATCGCCCACTTTCACGATCCCGCGCTCGATGCGCCCTGTCGCGACGGTGCCGCGGCCCGAGATCGAGAATACGTCCTCAACCGGCATCAGGAACGGCTTGTCCACGTCCCGGACCGGCACGGGGATGTGTTCGTCCACCGCCGACATCAATTCATCGATGCAGCCGGTCTCGGTCCCCTCGAGGGCCTTGAGCGCCGAGCCCTTCACCACCGGGATGTCGTCGCCCGGAAAGTCGTACGCCGATAGCAGCTCGCGAACTTCCAGCTCTACAAGCTCCAGAAGCTCTTCATCGTCCACCATGTCCACTTTGTTCAAAAATACGACGATGTGCGGAACCCCTACCTGACGGGCCAGAAGTATGTGCTCGCGCGTCTGCGGCATCGGTCCGTCCGCCGCCGATACCACCAAAATCGCGCCGTCCATCTGGGCCGCACCGGTGATCATGTTCTTCACGTAGTCCGCGTGCCCCGGACAGTCCACGTGCGCGTAGTGGCGCTTCTCCGTCTCGTACTCCACGTGCGCCGTCGCTATCGTGATCCCCCGCTCGCGCTCCTCCGGAGCCCTGTCTATCTCATCAAACGCAACCGCCTTCGCCATCCCCTTCGTGGACAGGTGCTTCGTTATCGCCGCCGTCAACGTCGTCTTGCCATGGTCCACGTGACCAATCGTCCCTACGTTCACGTGCGGCTTCGTCCGCTCAAATTTCGCCTTCGCCATGGCAGATTCTCTCCTTTAATTCCCTATCAACAGGACTTGGAATATTTTTTGCCGGAAAACGACTGTCCGCCTACGCGGGCTGGGCGGCCGCTCCCGCAACCTTGGCAATCAATTCTTCAGCCAAACTCCTCGGCAACTCTTCATAGCGTCCAAACTGCATGGTGTAGTTGGCGCGCCCCTGCGTCATCGACCGGATATCCGTGGCATATCCGAACATCTCGGAGAGGGGAACCGACGCCAAAATGATCTTGGCACCGGCGCGCTCGCCCATTTCCTTGATCCTGCCCCGGCGCGAGGTCAGATCGCCCATCACGTCGCCGAGATAGTCCTCCGGACAGATGACTTCCACGTCCATCACCGGCTCAAGGAGAACGGGCTTGGCCCGTTTGGCCGCATCCTTGAAGGCCATCGAGCCCGCGATCTTGAACGCTATCTCGGAACTGTCCACCTGATGGTAGGAGCCGTCGAACAACGTCACCTCCAAATCCACCACCGGATAGCCTGCAATGATGCCGTTTTCGAGGGCCTCGCGGACGCCGCGCTCGACCGCCGGGATATACTCCCGCGGAATCACGCCGCCCACGATTTTATTGACAAACACAAAGCCCGAGCCAGGCTCGAGCGGCTGGATTTTCAGTTTCACATCGCCGAATTGCCCGCGGCCGCCCGTCTGGCGGATAAACCGCCCCCGGGCCTCGGCCTCGGTCCGGATGGTCTCGCGGTAGGCCACCTGGGGTTTGCCCACTGTGGCCTCGACGCCGTACTCGCGGGTGAGGCGATCGACGAGAATCTCCAGGTGAAGCTCGCCCATCCCCGAGAGAAGCGTCTGGCCCGTCTCGGCGTCCACCCGCACATGGAAAGTCGGGTCCTCATCCGACAGCCGGGCGAGCGAGGTGCCGAGTTTTTCCTGCTCGGCCTTCGTTTTCGGTTCGATGGCGATGGAGATAACCGGCTCGGGAAATTCGATGCTCTCAAGGAGGATGGGGGCGTCTGGCACGCAGAGGGTATGGCCCGTTTTGGTGCGGCGAAGGCCAAGGGCCGCGACAATATCGCCGGCGCGGGCTTCCTTGATCTCTTCTCGCTTGTTGGCGTGCATCTGGAGAAGCCGGCCCACGCGATCTGTCTTGCCGGTGAATACGTTGAGTACGCTGCCGCCCGCCTCGAGCACGCCCGAGTACACCCGAAGGAAATTGAGCTGTCCCACGTAGGGATCGGTCATCACCTTAAAGGCAAGGGCGGCGAAAGGCTCATCGTCCGAGACCTTCCGCTCGGGGGCCACCACGCCCTCGGCTTTCTGTTCTTCGGTGAGGGCGCCTTTTACGGGGGGCAGATCGATTGGCGCGGGGAGATAGTCGACAATCGCGTCCAGAAGAAGCTGAATACCCTTGTTCTTGAAGGCCGACCCGCAGAACACCGGAACGCAGATTCCCGCGAGCGTCGCCTTCCGGATGGCCGCCTTCAGATCCTCGGGGGGAATTTCCTCACCCTCGAGATAGCGCTCCATCAATCTATCGTCCACCATGGCGACGGCTTCCATCATTTTCTCGCGCCAGGTCTTGATCTCCTCTTCCAGCTCGGCGGGCGGATCCACCGTCTCGAAGGTCTTCCCCATGGTGTCGGTAAACTTCCGCGTGCTCCCGGTGACGAGATCGACCATACCCTCGAAGTTCTCTTCCGAGCCGAGGGGTACCTGCAACACCAGCGGGCTGGCCGCCAGGCGCTCTTCGATCTGCCGGACGACGCCGTAGAAATCCGCACCCGTGCGGTCCATCTTGTTGATGAAAACCAGCCGGGGCACGCCGTATTTCTCGGCCTGGCGCCAAACGGTTTCGCTTTGCGGCTCAACGCCGCCCACCGCGCAGAACACCGCCACCGCCCCGTCGAGGACGCGGAGGCTCCGCTCGACCTCGGCGGTGAAATCCACATGGCCCGGCGTATCGATGATGTTGATGCGGTGATCGCGCCAGAAACAGGTGGTGGCGGCGGAGGTGATCGTGATTCCCCGCTCCTGTTCCTGTTCCATCCAGTCCATCGTCGCCGCGCCGTCGTGGACCTCGCCGATCTTGTGGCTGACCCCGGTATAGAACAGCACCCGCTCGGTCGTCGTCGTTTTCCCGGCATCGATGTGCGCCATGATGCCGATATTGCGATAGCGGTTGAGGGGGGTCGAGCGGGGCATCGGTGCGCTACCAGCGGTAATGGGCGAACGCCTTGTTGGCGTCGGCCATGCGGTGGGTGTCTTCGCGCTTTTTGACCGCGTTGCCGCGGTTGTTGGCGGCATCCATCAGCTCGCCCGCGAGGCGCTGGGTCATCGTGTTTTCGTTACGCTTGCGCGCCGCTTCGATCAGCCAGCGGATGGCGAGCGCCTGGCGGCGGTCGGGCCGCACCTCGACCGGGACCTGGTAGGTGGCGCCGCCAACGCGGCGCGAGCGAACCTCAATATGCGGGCGCACGTTATTCAGCGCCTCCTTGAACATATCCAGCGGCTCCTGCCGCGTCTTCGACTGCATCCGGTCGAAGGCGCCGTAGACAATCGCCTCGGCGGCGGATTTCTTGCCGTCGATCATCAGCGAATTCATGAACTTCGTGACCGCCGCATCCCCGAACTTGGGATCCGGCAGTACATCGCGTTTTACTGCTGCGCGTCGGCGCGACATGCCTTCGTTCTTCCTATTTCGGGCGCTTGGCGCCGTAGAGCGAACGCCGCTGGCGACGGTCAGCGATGCCCTGGGTGTCCAGTACGCCGCGGAGGATGTGGTAACGCACGCCGGGCAGGTCCTTGACGCGCCCGCCGCGGATCATCACCACCGAGTGTTCCTGGAGGTTGTGGCCTTCGCCCGGGATGTAGCAGATCACTTCCTGCTGGTTCGTCAGGCGGACGCGCGCGACCTTGCGCAGCGCCGAGTTCGGCTTTTTCGGCGTCACCGTATAGACGCGGGTGCACACGCCGCGCTTTTGCGGGCAGCCCTGCATCGCCGGAACTTTGTTTCGGCTGAGCTGCGTGACCCGCGGATTGCGGACGAGCTGGTTGATCGTTGGCATGTGCCGTCGCTTCCCTTTGGCGCCTTGCAGGCCCTGTTGCAGGCGCGCCCGCCGCGCCCGCCGTATTCCGACTCAGCGGCGAAGCCACTGAACCGCCATGGTTTTTTCCGCCCGCCCCATACGCACAAAAGCCGCCGAGCGCATGGCACCGCCAGCTTTGGGGTGATTTTCGCCCACCCGTGGCCTACAGGGTTTTTCAAACGTTACGCCGTGACGACGCGTCTGGGCCGCAAACAAACCCACCACCGCCGCCGAAAATCGTGCCGAAACATATGGTTCGGCCTATGTGCTGTCAAGCGCGGAAAAGCCGGAATTCCATGGGTTTCGGGCGGCGCCGCCCGGAGTGTTCAGGCGGCGCTTTCCTCGCCAAGGCCAGCGTCGATACTGGCTGCTTCGAGTTCGGCCGCGGCGGCCTCGCGGGCGTCGGTGATTTCCTTGTCCCGGGTCGCCGCCAGCTGCTTGAAGCGGCGCATCACGCCACCGGTGCCGGCCGGAATCAGGCGGCCGACAATGACGTTTTCCTTCAGGCCCTGGAGGTTGTCGACCCGGCTGGAAACCGCCGCCTCGGTCAACACCCGGGTCGTTTCCTGGAACGACGCGGCGGAGATGAAGGAGTCGGTCGACAGCGACGCCTTGGTGATACCCAGCAGGACCGGATCGAAGTGCGCCGGCAGCTCGTTGCGGGCCGACAGGCGCGCATTTTCCTCGATAACGCGCTGACGCTCCACCTGTTCGCCGTTCAGGAACTTGCTGCTGCCCTGATCGGTGATCTCGACCTTGCGCAGCATCTGGCGGGTGATCACCTCGATGTGCTTGTCGTTGATCTTCACGCCCTGCAGGCGGTACACGTCC
>JAQBZT010000094.1 GCA_027622355.1 bacterium
CGTGGGCACTCCCGCCCAAGGTGGATTGAACCTTCCGGGCGAGAGCCTTCGTCCGAAACTCTCCTCCATCATTTTGCAGCGGCGTGCCGCCTTCCGCCGTATCAACCAAGGCCCCCCCACCCCTTCCATCGAGGAGGCGGGCAAGCACCATTCCCCCTTCAGTATCATCCTGAGCGTGAACCGGTTCAGAAAAACCACCGAGGAACAGTTGCGGCACCTGAAGGAAGCCGGGCTGACCGCCTATTTCGTTCAGGTTCCATCTTCATCGGGATTGTTGGATCGCCTCTACCTGGGGGCTTTCGAGACCCTGGGCAAGGCCCAGGAATTCCTCCGAAACCGCGTCGTTCCGGCCGTTCCCAAGGGAGAGCACCCCTTTGTCGACCGCCTCCCCTACACCCTGGAGGTCGGCCGCCGCCTCGCCCCTGGCGAGGCGGATGTCCTCCGCGTTATCCTCAAGGCGGCGGGACTTTCGCCGCGCGAGGAGAAGAACGAGGATTCCGTTCGCATCCTCGTCGGGGCGTTCCGCCTGCCGGGTGAATCGGTGGAGACGGCCCGGCTGCTCCAAAGCCAAGCCATTCCGTTCCGCCTCGTCGCGCGCTAGACGCCGCATCGCCTTCGGTGGAAGGAGCTGTTGATGGCCTTTTCCCAAAAACGAGCTGCTCACGCCGGAGGCCCGAGGCTTGCGCCCTTTCTCCTCATTTCCGGGATCGTTCTGATCGGCACCGTGATCGCCTTCGCCCTGACGAAAACCTCGGCCTTCATGGTCATCGCCGGCCTTATCGGCACGATACTTCTCGCCGTCAGCTTCTTCAGCCCCGAATTCGGCGTCGCCCTTCTGATCATGTCCATGCTGCTCTCACCCGAGATCGGCGCCGGTGCGGCGGGGGGGGGCACCTCCGTCGAACCCAGCCGCTCCGTGGTCGTCCGCCTCGACGACATCCTTCTCGTCATTCTCTCGGCCGCCTGGTTCGCCCGGACGGCGATCCACAAGGATCTCGGCCTTGTCCGCAAGAGCCCCCTCAACCGCCCCATCGGCCTCTACGTGCTCAGCTGCGCGGTTTCCACCATTCTCGGGTTCATGGCGGGAACCGTGAAGGGAAAAATCGGGACCTTCTTCGTCCTCCGCTACATCGAGTACTTCGTCGTCTATTTCATGGCGATCAATTTCATCAACACGCGCGCCATCATCCGCCGCTTCATGAACATCGCCATCATCACCGCGATCGTCATCGCTGCCTACGGGGTCTACCAGATCCCCTCCGGCGTCCGTGTGTCGGCGCCCTTCGAGGGCGAAGCGGGCGAGCCCAACACGATGGGCGGCTACCTTCTCATACTGATGTGCATGGCGGGCGGGCAGCTCCTCATGTCCCGCCGCCCGCGGGAGATATTCAAGTGGGTCGGCTACATCGCGTTCCTCGGCCTCCCCTTGCTCTTCACCGGAAGCCGGTCTTCCTGGCTGGGCGTTCCGGCGTCGATTCTCGCCTTTCTCCTTTTTTCCCACAAGAAAAAGGAAATTTTCGCCGTCGTCCTCTTGCTCTCCTTCTCGGCGCCCGCCCTGCTTCCCGAATCCGTGAAGGAGCGCCTGCTCTTCACGTTCAAGCAGAGCAAGCAGACCCGGGCCAAACAGCTCGAGGTGGGCGGCGTGCGCCTGGACTCCTCCACCACGGCCCGGCTCGACAGCTGGAAAGTCGCCGTGGACGGCTGGAAGCAAAAGCCCATCCTCGGCTGGGGCATCACCGGGATGGTATTCATCGATGCGCAGTACGTGCGCACCCTCGCGGAAACCGGCCTCGTCGGGATGGCCGCGTTCGCCTGGCTGATGTGGGCCTACTTCCAGTGCGGCATCGCCGCACTGCGCGGCTCTCCGGACCGCTACCAGCGGGGGATTGTGCTCGGCTATCTGGCGGGGCTGTTCGGGCTCGCCATCCATGGCCTCGGCTCCAACACCTTCATCATTCTCCGCATCATGGAACCCTGGATGCTCTTCACGGCGATCGTCGTCGTCATTCCCGAGATCCAAGAACGCCGCAACAAGAAATGGGAAGAGAAGGAGCCCCTGTACAAAGAGGCAGGTCTGATCGAGGAGGAAACCCCCAAAGAAGAGACCGCTCCCCCCGAGGCGGAAGCGCCCGGCGAGGAGGAGAGCACCGAAAGGGTTTTCGAAAAGAAACTCTCCAGCTGGGAATCCTTCCTGGAGCGCGAGACCATCGAGCTGAAGCGGCAGGCCATCGAGGCGGAATTCGAAAAACTCGAGAAACTCCACTTCCGGGACCCGAATAAGACCCTGGTGAAGATGGCCGCGGCCCGCCAGGAGACCCCCGCGAACGGACCGAAGCCCGCCGCGAACGGAAAAGCCGCCGCTGTCCTGGAGCGTCCAAAGCCCGAACGCAAGAAACACGTATTCTTCCCGAAAAAAGACCTTCGATAAACACCGTGACGCCGTACACCATTCTCTACTGCCACCACTACGAACAAATCAGCGGCGGCGAAACCAGCCTGCTCGAGCTCTTCCGCACCCTGGACCGCGAGCAGTTCCGGCCGCTTCTGGCCGGCCCCGCCGAGGGTCCCTTTCCCGAGGCGGCGCGGGCGCTCGGCGTCGAGGTCATCCCCCACGCCTACCGCCCCCTCCGGCGGATCGGGGCGCTCTTGGGGAGCGGCGGCCGCCTCGCGAAAATCGCCCAGGACAATAACGCATCCCTCCTGCACGCCAACGCGCCGGTGACCAACATCCCGGCCGCCATCGCCGGTCGCATCGCGCGCCGGCCCGTCATCTGGCACGCCCGCGTCCTGGCGGGCCCGGGAGAGATTGACCTCGACCGTCATCTCTCCTTCCTTCCCAACCTCATCATCTCGAACTCAGACGCCATCCGGGAGCGGTTCCGCTTCAGGGGGAAACTTCGGCAAAACGCCATCACCATCATCAACGGAGTGGACACCGGGCGCTTTCACCCCGGCATCTCCGGCGAAGCGGCGCGGCAGAAACTTTCCCTTCCCGCCGAGGCCACCGTCTTCGGGGTGGTGGGGCGCATCTCTCCCATCAAGGGGCAAGCCACTTTCATCGAGGCGGCAATCGCGCTTCTTGAAAAATATCCAAAAGCGCAATTCCTGCTGATCGGCGCGGGTCTTTTTTCGGGGGAATCGGCGCACGAGCGTGCCCTGCGCAATAAGGTGCATGAGCGAAATCTCCATGATCGGATTCACTTTTGCGGCTACCAAAGCGACGTCCGTCCCTTCATGGCCGCCCTCGATGTCTGCGTCGTGCCCTCGGATCAGGAAGGGTGCGGCCGGGCCATCTTCGAGGCGATGGCCATGGAAAAACCCGTCATCGGAACCGGAACGGGCGGCACCCCCGAGATCATCACAGATGAAGAGACGGGGATTCTCATCCCGGCGCGCGATCCGGCGGCGCTGGCCACCGCCATGGAACGCCTGCTGGAGGATGATGCCCTCCGGAAGAAGATGGGGGGCGCGGGAAGGCGCAAGGTAGAGGCACAGTTCACGCTGGAGGCCCACGCCCTGAAAACCGAAACGGCCTATCTCAAGCTTTTGGAGGGAGTTCGCTCAAATGGATAGGCTTGCGGGCGAGTTCCGGCATCACGACAAGGGCCGCCCGCTCGCCTGGGCGGCGGAGTGCGCACCCGTCCGGGACGATGCGACAGGGAACGAGGCCATCGTCCTTGGGCCCGCCGGCATCCGGCAAGATGAGATTGCGCGTGAGCTGGCGCGGCATCCTGAGAGAGCGTCCGAGGCCCTCTCGGCGTTCCGCGCGTGGGGCGGCGGCTTCGCCTTCGCCCTTTGGGAGCGGGAAAAGCAGTCCCTCGCATTGGGATGCGACCCGCTGGGGCTGCAGCCGCTCTATTACAGCGAATCGCCGGGCGGCCTCCGCTTCGGGGGGCGCCTCGCCGATACCCTGCGAGAAGGCGAGGGAGAAAAGCTGCATCTGGCCTCCTGTGCGCATTTTCTCCTTTTTCTCTCCGTCCCGGCGGGGAGGACGCTCCTCGGCCGGGTGCGCCGGATATTCCCGGGGGCGCGGGTCCGCTTCCCGCAGAATGATGAGGAGGACGCCGCCTTGTTCCCCCTCGCTCCCCCCGCTCTCCCGTCGCGAGGGGACGCCGCAAAACGGCTTCTCGAGGCCCTCCGGGGGGCCGTCCGCGCGGCGGTGGCGGATCTGCCGGAGGATGCGCCGGTGGGGCTCCTTCTCAGCGGGGGCACCGACAGCACCGCCCTGCTCGCCCTCTTGCGCGAGGCGCGCAAGGGTCCCATCGCCGCGATTCATGTTTCCCCAAAGGACAGCCCCGATCGGCCCTATGCCCGCGAGATGGCGGAGAGATACGGCGCGGAGCTTCTGGACGCCGAAATCACCGGAACGGACGCGAGAGAGAGCCTGGGCTGGATCGTGGCGGCCATGGAATCGCCCGGGGGAAACGCCTCCGCCGTCGCCACCCACCGGGCGCTCGCGATGGCGGGAGAGCGGGGGGTGCGGCGCGTCCTGACCGGGCTGGGGAGCGATGAGACGTTCTGCGGCCATGCGAAGCACATTCTGGCGCCCTGGTGGCCCTGGGTTGCGCGGCTTCCGGCGGGCCTGCGCCCCGGAGGGCTCCTCGCCCGCGCGGCGGGCGGCAGCGAGGCGCTCGGCCGGGCACTGGCCGAAGAAAAAGGACCGGAGGAGATGCACCGCGCGATGTACGGTTTTTTCGGGAAGGAAATGGAGGCACAACTTCTCGGAGCGATGCCAAAATTCGCGCAGATACCCGATCTTCCCTGGCGATCGGCTGAGGCGGAGCGCTTTCCGCCCGGCTATGCGTCCGCAATCTTCCAGATCGATCTCAACCTCTGGCTCCGGGCGGCGCTGGCGCCGATGGCGGGCGCGCTCGCCGCGGCGCAGGGAGTGGAGCTGGCGATGCCCTTCTGCGCACCAGAGATGTGGAACCTCTCGGCGGCGATGCCGCTGTCGTGGAAGGTGTCGGGGCGGCGGGGAAAGAAAATCCTCGAAGAAGCGCTGTCCGGCACCATCCCGGAGGAGATCTTCCGCCGGCCGCGGCAGGGCTTTTCCGTTCCGATGGACAGATGGCTCCGCGAGGAACTCAAGGAGACGGCGGCCGAACACCTTGCCCCCGGGCGGGTGGCGAGGTGGTACATCGCCAATCCGGAGGCCATCGAGTATCTCCACCGCCGGCACACCGCCGGCCGGGCGGACTGGGGCCTGCCCCTCTGGGCCTGGACCACTTTTTCCATGTGGTACGCGCAGTTCGTGGAAGGGAAAGACGCCCCCCCCGAGCCGCTTTAGCCCGCCGATATCCCGCCGTCCACCATCACCCGCGCCCCGTTCATGAAGTCATTGACGGGCGAGACCAGGAAGAGCGCCGTCTCGGCGACTTTGGCCGGATCTCCAAACTGGCGGATGGGGACTTTCTCGCGGCGCGATTTGGCGACTTCCGGATCGTTTTCGTGCCTCGTCTTCCCCCGGCCGCTCGCCGTGGGCCCGAGGGCCAGGCAGTTGACGCGGATCCCGAGCGGGCCGAGCTCCAGCGCGAGGCATTTCGTCAGGTTGTGGAGCACCGTCTTCGTACACGAGTAGAGGGAAAAATCCGGGGTGCCGTGCTCCCCGGCGTCGGAGCCAATCATGAGAATGTGGCCGGACTTTTGCCCCACCATGTAGCGTGCCGCCTCGCGCGAGGCGTAGTAGGCCTGCTTGGCGTTCACCTCGAAGAGCAACTCGATGGCCTCGTCCTGAACGTCCACGATCTTGCTGAGGTTCCGGGTGCCCGCGCTGTTGACCAGAATGTCCACGCCGCCCAGAAAAGCGATGCCGTCGTTCACGAGTTTGGCCGCGTTCCGCCCGATCGAGAGATCGTAGCAGTCCCCGCCCGCCTTGACGCCCGCCTGGGCGGCGGCATCCACCGTCTCCTGCATCCCGGCGGCGTTGCTTCCGCCCGCCACCCAGACACTCGCGCCCGCCTGGGCATAGCGGACGGCGATCGCGGCACCGAGCCCCCCCGAGGCGCCCGTCACAACGGCCCGCTTTCCTTCCAGAATTTTCTCTGTCATCTTCCGCCTCCATGCATATCGAACCTTTTCCGCGCCCCGGCCCTCCGGGCGGCCCCGATTTTGACACTTCGGCGTATGATCCACAAAGGGAAGGCCCCTCTCCGCCGGAGAAAGCGGGCTATTTCCTCCACTTTCCCCCTTTTATGAAAAGAAATGAAAACGTAGAATGAAATCAGGAGGCGCCGCACCGATGGACCGCACAACCGCCCCGGGAGGCCAACGCCCGGAGAGTTTCGCCCGGGGGCTTTGTATCTGCTTGATACTATTTTAATTTTTTGAATTAATACCCGGGGTACACTTTGGCCGGGGCGGTTCATCCAAGGAGTTGGCGTGCGGATTTTACATCTCATCACCCGGCTGGACCGCGGCGGCTCGGCGGATAACACTCTGTACAGCTGCATGGGCCAGATTCGCGCAGGACACGAAGTGACGCTGGCGGTGGGACCGGGAATCACGGAAGAGAGCCCGCTTTTGGAGGAGGCCGAGGCTTTGGGGGTTCAAACGGTGCGCATTCCCTCGCTCGTCCGCTCCCTCCGCCCGCTGAGCGACCTCTCGGCCCTTTGGGCCTGCTTCCGCCTCATCCGAAAGGGAGGCTTCGATCTCGTGCACACCCACACCTCGAAGGCCGGCATCCTCGGGCGCCTTGCGGCGCGGCTGGCAAACGGGTGCGCCGTAGTCCATACCCCCCACGGGCATATCTTCTACGGCTATTTCGGACCCGCCGTCACCCGCCTTTTCATCTGGGCCGAGCGCCTCGCCGCGCGGTGGACCGACGCCATCATCACCCTCACCCGCCTGGAGGAGGAAGAACATCTCGCCGTCGGCATCGGCCGACCCGAGCTGTTCACCCGCATCTTCAGCGGAATCCCCCTGCCGAAAAGCGGCGCGCCCCGCTCGCCGGAGGAGCGCTCCGAGCGCCGCCGGAGCCTGGGGCTTCCCGCGGAGTGTCTGCTGATCGGCTCCATCGGCCGGCTGGACCCGATCAAGGGGCACGAACATCTGCTCCGCGCCTTCGCCCGGATTCTTCCCCGGCACCCGGAGGCCCGCCTGATCCTCGTCGGCGACGGGGAGCTGCGCGCCCACTGCGAAGCCCTGGCCCGTGAACTCGGCATCGCGGAAAACACATTCTTTCCCGGCTGGCAGAATGCGGCGGTACGCTATCTCGAAGCGATGGACATATTCGTTCTCCCCTCCCTGAACGAGGGGATGAGCCGGGCTGTGGTGGAAGCAATGGCGGCCGGAGTGGCGGTGATCGCGAGCCGGGTCGGCGGCGTCCCCGAGCTCATCGAGGAGGAACGGAACGGGCTGCTGGTCCCTCCGGCCGACCCCGTGGCCCTGGCCGGAGCGATGGAGCGGCTTCTTGCCGACCGCGAGCTGCGCGAGCGCATGGGCTGCGAGGGACTGCGGCAGACCTCCGAATACTCCGTCGAAAAGATGATCGATCGCATCGAAGCGCTTTATATGAAAATCCGCCCCTCCGCCGCAAAGAAAGGATCGCCTGCATGAACCCCTTACACCGGCGCCTGCTGACGGGGCTTTTCTCGGCCTTGATCCTGCTCGCCCTGACGGGCACCGCGATGGCCGGCGCCGCCGGGGGCACCGAACGGAAGCCCTACCGCGGCGTCATCCACGTCCACACCACCTACAGCACCGGCGAGCTCACGGCGCGGGAGATCGTTCAAAAGGCCAAGGAGGCGGGCATCCAAATCGTCGTTTTCACCGATCACGATCTGGTCCGCGTCTCGTGGGGGCTCCCCCCTTTCCGCAACCTGATCAGCCGCCAGGTGGACGCGCGGCCGTCCGTCCTGCAGATCGGCGTCGAAAAATACTTCAACGACATCGAGGAGCTGCAGCGCCAGAATCCGAACATGGTCATCCTCCCGGCCATTGAAACGGCGCCTTTTTACTACTCCACCGGAAATCCGATCCTCGGCGAGCTGACGATCCACGACTGGCGGCGCCACCTCCTCCTGCTCGGGCTCGGCCGAAAAGCCGTTCAGGACCTCCCCATCCCCAACAACGGCTGGAGCACCCGCTACTTCTGGAACCTCCTCCCCGGGACGATCCTTTACCTGATCCCGCTGTTCTTCTCGCTCGTTTTGCTTCTCTTCCGGGGCATCACCCGGTGGGTGGGCCTCGTCATCTTTCTCGTGGCTCTCATCGGGGCTCTCGATGCCCACCCCTTCAAGTCCAGCCCCTTCAGCCCGCAGGCGGGCCCCCAGGGGGTACGCCCCTACCAGGAGATC
Organism: bacterium; assembly: GCA_027622355.1. Taxonomy (NCBI): domain Bacteria; species bacterium. The sequence continues at coordinate 8,295 of JAQBZT010000094.1, forward strand.
ATCAACTACACCGAGGAAAAGGGCGGCTTCGCCCTCTGGGCCCACCAGGGCTCGCTGCTGACAAACCAGAAGGTCGGCCCCGCCATCATGAAGACGGCGCCCCACTCGGAGGTGCTCATCAAAACCACCGGGTACTGGGGCTTCGACGCCATCTACGAGGATCGCTTCAAGGCCAGCCATCCCGGCGAGGAATGGGACAAGATCCTGGTCGGGTTCCTGAACGGCCTGCGCCCCCGCCCCATCTGGGGATACGGCGGGCTCGACTTCCACAGCGAGCAGGAACTCGGCGGGCGGAAACGGCTCGGGAACATCACCAACGTATTTCTCATGGAGGAAATTTCCGAGGACGCCTTCCTTCGCTCCCTCATCAACGGAAGGTTCTACACTGTTCGCGGCTACACGGACGCCCGGCTCCAGCTGGAGGAGTTCCGCATCCTCTCGCCCGACGAAAAAACTTCGGAGAGCCTGGGCGGCACCGTTCGATTCAACGGCCCGCCCCGCGTGCGGTTTGAAATCAACACGCAGAACGGGGCGTCCGTCAAGGTGCGGGCCCGGCTCATCCGCATGGGAGCTGTCGTGCGCATCTTCGAGGGCATGACCCCGCTCCGGGTCGATTTTTCCGACACCGACGAAATCCCGCAACAGCGGTTCTACTACCGGCTTGATGTCAAGGGCATGCAGCAGATCAAAGTCATCGACGGAGAACACCTGCTCACCAACCCCGTCTTCGTTCGGAGAGTGGACGCGGCTTCAGGCAAAAAGGAAACCCCATGAACATACTCGCCATCGGGCCCCATCCCGACGATCTGGAATACGGATGCGGCGGAACCCTCGCCCGCTACGCCGCCGGCGGCCATCGCGTCAACATGCTTGTCCTGACCCAGGGCGGCGAGGGCGGGGACGCTTCCATCCGGCGGCGCGAGCAGGAGACGGCGGCGGAAATCCTCGGCATCCAGGAGCTGACCTTCGGAGAATACCCCGACACGCGCATCCCCCTCGATAAGGACTTCATCTCCTTTCTCGAAGGCATGATGGAGAAAACGAAGCCAGACATCATCTTCGTGCATCACGGGAACGATACCCATCAGGACCACCGCACCGTCCACAC
>JAQBZT010000095.1 GCA_027622355.1 bacterium
GATACAGCCAGCCCTCCTTCAGTTCGGGCTCGCCCTCGAAAAGCTCGAACCAGACCGGGTCGCGCTCGGGATCGGCGTGGCTCTCGCACATGAAGCCCGCCGGGCTCGCCGCCACGAGATGGGCGTGGATTTGCGGATCGTGGTGCGGGATGAAGGAAAGGCCCGCCGCCTCGGCCGACGCCACGATCTCCCGGCTCCCGGTCACCCCCTCGAACTTGGTCGCGTCGAACTGGATGTAGTCCACCGCCCCCGACTCGATGAGGAGCAGACAGTCCGACACCGTGACCTCGCCGTGTCCCTCGGCGATGGGAATGGGACAGGACTTCCGCAGCTTCGGCAGCGAGCGCTTGGCCTCGCGCCAACCCAGGGGCTCCTCCAGCCAGGCCAGATCGAATTCCTGAAGAGCCTCGGCCCCCCGCAGTGCCTCCTCGAAACCCCAGGCGCCGTTCACATCCACCGCCAGAGCGCACTCGGGGCCGATCGCCCCGCGGACGGCGGCCACCCGCCCCACATCCTCCTTCAGCGCAAGCCCGCCCACCTTCATCTTGAAGGCACGGTGCCCCATGTCGTAGGAGCGCTCCATCTCGGCCACCAACTCGCGGACGCCCTTCCCCTCGCGGTAGTAGCCCCCGCCCGCATAGGTGCGCGCCCGGCTCTCACTGCCGCCCAGCATTTGATAAAGGGGCCTCCCCTCGGCCTTTCCCTTGATGTCCCAGAGGGCGTTGTCCACCGCCGCCGCCGCCGTCACGACCGCCGAGCGGCCCCAGCCCCGCCGCGAGGCCTCGGGCCCGTAGGTCATCCCGAGCAGCTTCTCCAGAACCGGCGCCGGATCGAACGGGTCCTTCTGGAGGATCGTCTCGCCGAAGCCGCGCGCGAAGAGCTCGGCCGCCCCGCGCACCGGCACCCCGGCCGTCCCCAGCCCCACCCCGGTGACGCCCGCATCGGTGTGGACCTTCACCACCAGCTCGTTCACCGAGAAGACCGGCTTCCAGCTGACCCAGAACTCCCGCTCCGGCTGGGGGGCGGAGAGAACGTAGGCCTCGACCCCTGTGATCTTCATGCGCCGCTCTCCGCCACCACCGGATTGCGGAGCACCCCGAGGGGCCCGGACTCCACCTCGGCCACGCTCCCCACCTTGAGCAGGTAGCGCTCCGCGTCGGGGCGGAAGATGGCGCAGCCCTCCGGCGTTCCGGTCGAGACCAGATCGCCCGGCTCAAGCCCCATCTGGGAGAGGTAGGAGATGATATGGGGGATGTCGAAGATCATCTGGGAGAGGCTCTGGCGCTGCAGCTCGTGACCGTCCACCCGGCCGATGATCTCCATCTTCTGCGGGTCGCCCGCCTCGTCCGCCGTCACGATCCAGGGGCCGATGGCGTTCATCCCCGGCAGGTTCTTCGAGAGGAACAGCCCGCCGCGCACCTCGTCCGCCTGCACGTCCCGCGCCGTCACGTCGTTGTAGAGGGTGTAGCCCATGATCACATCGTAGGCTTCCTCGCGGGAGATGTTGCGGCAGCGCTTGCCGATCACCATCACGATCTCGGCCTCCGAGTCGAGCTGCTTCGTGAACGAGGGATAGATGATCGGGGCATCGGGCCCGATGATCGTGCAGGTGAACCGCGGCGCCACCGGAATCTGCTTGGGCATCGCGCTCTTCGACTCCTCCAGATGCTTGTGGAAATTCCGCCCCGCGTGGATGAACTTGGGCGGCCGGGGAACCGGGGCGAGCAGCCGCACCGCCGGGAGCGGCCGCACGTGCGCCGCGTGGCCGCCGCCTTCGGCCTCCTTCGCCAGCGCGCGCGCCAGAGCAAGGCCCACCTCCTCCATCCTGAGAAAAGCCACCATGTCGGGCGCAATCGCGCTTGATGCCCCCGCCAGATCGAGCACCCGATCCCCCGAGAGCACCACCCCGATGCTCTCCCGGGCGGCGCCCCCCTCCACGATCTCCATCGTCACAAGCTTCATTCGCCGCTCTCCCTTCCTGTGCCGGGAGCGGAGCGCGCCCCCTGACCATGCATGCCGGTATCATTCAGAAGCCCTCATCATCCGGCCCGCGCCCGCCCCCCGTCAACCGGAATGGCCCGGGAAAAAAGACAAAAAAAACCCCCGCCGGATGCGCATCCGGCAGAGGGCGCGGCAGAAAGGGATTCAAGCCCGAACGCTCACACTCCTTCCCCTCTCCTGCTCCGGGGGCGGGGGCGCACTTCGATCGGCGGCGGCGAGCTCGGAAACCGGGGGGACGGCGCCCGGCGCGTTGCGCTCCGCGTCCCGCACCGCCTCAAAGCGCGCGCCCGAGGCTTCTTGCGACGCGGCCGGGGCGCTCGCCTCGCGCGGCGTAAAATTCGCCGGAACCTCGGCGCGGATCGCATCCACCATCTGGCTTCCTCCTTCTGGGACAACGGGCAGACTCCCGAATTCAAGGCAAGAGAAAAGCACAAGGCGTGCCATTCCGGCGAAGCGAAAAACACGGAGGAAAACAAGGGGAAGAAAAACCGGGCCGGGGCCCAGGCTGTCTCAGAGACAAAAGGCGAGACAACGCGCCGCGAGACACAGCTTAAGGGAAAAGGAAAAACGGAAATGCCGGAAAGAGGAAAAAATCAGGCCTTCGCGTTGACGCTCCCGCCGCGATTTCCCCCAATATCCGGCACGGTAACTTCCGGCAGGTACGGCAGGGTAACTTCCGGCAGCTCCGGCAGGACAATTTCCGGGGCCACCGGCTGCGCGGCGGCAAGCTGCTTCATCTCCGAGCGCACTTTCTCGACCTCCCGGCCGAAACGCGCCATCGCCCCCGCCGTCGTCGTCGCCCGCGCCTCGGCCGAGTGCGAATGAAAGCTCGCATGAAATTGAACCCCTGGCATGAAAAAGCCTCCTGAAAAAAAACGCTATCTCTCTTATCGGCTCGGGAGGGGGAAGAGTTGAGGGCGCCCTCACCCCCCCGCCATCTCGCAGGCTTCGTAGTGGGAAAACGCCATGGTGTACGTGGCGCGGCCCTGGGTGGCCGAGCGCAGGGCGGTGGCGTAACCGAACATCTGGGCGAGGGAGACCTGGGCGCGGACGATCTGGGCGGTGCCGCCGCGCTCCTCCATGCCGCCGACCCGGCCGCCCCGCCCGTTCAAATCGCCGATGACGGCGCCGGTGAATTCCTCGGGGGTGGCGACCTCGACCGCCATGACGGGCTCGAGGAGCTGCCCCCCGGCCGCGCGGCAGGCCTCGCCGAAGGCATTTCCGGCGGCGATGCCGAAGGCGGCCTCGGTGCCCCGCTCGTCGGTATGGGCCTCGATGAGCTCGACCCGGATGTCGGTCATCTCGTAGCCGGCGAGGTAGCCGCTGCTGGAAGCCGCGCGGAGGGCCGCCTCGGCGGAGGCGATGAGGTGGGCGGGGGCCGCGCCCGCGGGCACGCTGTTTTCGAGGGTGACGCCGGCCCCCGGGGCGGGCGAGACGCGAAGCCGAATGCGGGCGAACTGGGGCTTGCCCCCGAGTTCACGGTCGAAGACGGCCTCGGCCTCGGCGGCCTTTTTGATCGTCTCGCGGTAGACGACGCGGGGCCTTCCGATGCGGACGGGCACGCCGAACTCATCGAGGATGCGCCGGGCCAGCACGTCGAGGTGCAGCTCGCCCATCCCGCTCATGACGATCTGGCCGCTCCCCTCGTCGCGGGTGGCGTGAAAGGTCGGGTCCTCGGCTTCGAGCTTGTCGAGGGTTTCGCCCAGCTTTTTCGCGCCGGTGGCGTCGCGCGGTTCGATGGCGACCGAGATCACGGGCGGGGCCGCGGAGATGGACTCGAAGAGGATGGGATCTTTTTCGGTGCAGAGGGTATCGCCCGTGGCGGCGCCCTTGAGCCCCGCGGCGGCCACGATGTCCCCCGCCCCGATGGCCTCGATGCGCTCCCTTTTGTGGGAATACATGCGGAAGAGGCGGGCGAGGCGCTCGCTCGCGCCGCGGGCGGGGTTCCAGACGGAATCGCCCACCTTGGCCTGCCCGCTGTAGACGCGCAGGTAGGTGAGGCGCCTTCCCTCGTCGATCTGGACCTTGAAGACGAGAGCGGCGAAGGGAGCGTCCGCCTCGGCCGGGCGGACGGCCTCGCCGCCGCCCTTCTCCTCGGGCAGGCGCCCCACGGCGGACGGGACATCGAGGGGAGAGGGCAGATAGTCCACCACGGCGTCGAGGAGGGGCTGCACCCCGCGGTTCCTCAGCGAGGAGCCGCAAAAGACCGGGGTGAGCGCCCCCGCGAGGGTCCCTTTGCGGAGGGCGCGCTTGAGCATCGCCTCGCTCACCTCGCCGCCCTCGAGATAGGCGGCCATGAGTGCTTCGTCGAAATCGGCGGCCGCCTCGATGAGCGCATCGCGCAGGGCGGCGGCGCGTTCCTTGAGCGCCCCCTCGGCGGGGCGGCGCGAAAGCGACCGGCCCTCGTCCGCATCGCTCCAGGTGAGGTAATCGCCGGTGAGCACGTCCACCTGCCCCGTGTAGGCGCTCCCCTCCCCGTCGGGCCATTGCATGAGGACGGGCCGGGCGCCCAGCTTCTCGCGCATCATCCCGATCGTGCGCTCGAAGTCCGCCCCGAGCCGGTCGAGCTTGTTGATGAAGGTGAGGCGGGGGACGCGGAACTTCTCGGCCTGATGCCAGACGGTCTCGCTCTGGGGCTCGACCCCCTCTACCGCGCTGAAGATGGCGATCGCCCCGTCGAGGACGCGGAGGCTGCGCTCGACCTCGATGGTGAAATCCACATGGCCGGGGGTGTCGATGAGGGTGATTTCGTAATCGCCCCAGAGGCAGGTGATGGCGGCCGCGGTGATCGAGATGCCGCGCTCCCGCTCCTGGGCCATCCAGTCGGTGGTGGCCTGGCCTTCGTCCACTTCACCGATGCGGTGGACGGTGCCGCTGTAGAAGAGTATCCGCTCGGTGGTGGTCGTTTTTCCGGCGTCGATGTGGGAGATGATGCCAAAGTTGCGGCGCATCTCCAGCGGGGGGCGCTTCATCGTCTACCTCACGGGGCTGGATTCACAGGATACGCCCGTAAAGGGTACTGCGAAGCGCGGCGGCAGGGAAGCGGGGGATGCCCAGGCGGTGCAGATGCGGCCCTCCAGACGTGGGGGGCCCGCCGGATCAAAGCGGCCCCCCCACAGAGTGGAGGGGCCGCACAGGAGAACCTCTTTATGCCGGCTGCCGGTTTAGAGCGCCGGACTCACAATCCGCCAGACCTGGGCCACGAGGAAGGTAAGGAGAATTCCCATGGCAACCGGAAGCAGCGAGGCGACCACCGTCCACTTTCCGCTGCGCGTTTCCCTCCAGATGGTGTAGATGGTCGTCGAGCACGGGTTGTGCACCAGGCTGAAGAGCATCAGGTTTACCGCCATCAGCAGATTCCAGCCACCGGCCTTCAGAAGCGAAGCCGTGGCCGCCTCGGAGTCGAGCTCGAACATGACGCCCGCGCCCTCTCCCATGCCCGGAATGCCCTTCGCCAGAACCGTCAGCATCAGGATGGTCGGAATCACGATCTCGTTCGCGGGGATGGCGACGATATAGGCCAGCAAAATGACCCCGCTCAGCCCGATCAGGAAAGCGAACGGATCGAGCCAGCCGATGAGCACCCCGGCCAGGCTGGTGCCGCCGGCCGGAATGTTCGAGATGAGCCAGATGGCCGCACCGGCCGGTGCCGCGAAAATCACCGCCCGCCAGAGCACATAGATCGTCCGGTCAATCAGCGAGGTGTAGAGCGTCCGCAGGACCCGCGGCGGCCGGTAGGGCGGCAGCTCGAGGCTGAAGGTGGACACCTCTCCCCGGAGGATGGTGCGCGAGAGCAGCCAGGATGCCAGGAACGTGAACACCACCCCCAGCAAGGCGATGGACACCACCGCCAGCGCCGATACCAGGCCCGCCAGATAGGAGGGCACCAGGGCGCCGATGAAGATCGCCGCAATCAGGATCTGGGTCGGCCATCTTCCGTTGCAGAGAGCGAAGTTGTTCGTGATGATCGCAATCAGCCGCTCGCGGGGGCTCTCGATGATCCGCGTGGCGATGACGCCCGCGGCGTTGCATCCGAAGCCCATCGCCATGGTCAGCGCCTGCTTTCCGTGCGCGCCCGCCTTTTTGAACAGATAATCAAGGTTGAACGCCACGCGCGGCAGATAGCCGAAATCCTCCATCAGCGTGAAGAGCGGGAAGAAGATCGCCATCGGGGGGAGCATGACGGCGATCACCCAGGCGGTGGCCAGATACACCCCGTCGATCAGGAACCCGCCCAGCCACCAGGGAACTCCCATGGCTGCGGCCGCCCCCTTGAGCATCGGATGGACGGTGTCGAGCAAAAACGAGGCCAGCATCGCCGAGGGCACGTTGGCGCCGGCGATGGTGGTCCAAAAAACCGCCGTCAAAAGAAGAACCATGATCGGGAAGCCCCACAGCCGGCTCGTCACCAGCCGGTCGAGAGTGCGGTCAAAATCGAAGCGGGGCTTCTCTCCGCTCCGCCGCACGGCGCGGTCTGCCACCTTCGCCGCCTCGGTGTAGATGGTTTCCGTGAGTACCTCATGGAATTCGGCCCCCAGCTGCCAGCGCAGATGGGACACTTTCGACAAAAGCGACTCGGCTCGGCGGACGCTCTCCACTGTCGCCGGGACCGCATCCTGTTCGGCGCTCCGTGCCTCCATGGCCTGGATGTCGCCGAGCTCCCCCGTGCGGATCGCCTCGGTGATGCGGGCATCGCCATCGAGGAGCCGCAGGGCGGCCCACTGGGCATTCGGCAACTTGGGAAAGAGCGTCTCCAGCTGTCTGCTCACACGGCCGACCGCGCTCTTCAGGGCCGGCGACTGCCCGCCCACCCGGCGCGGTTTGCAGACGAACTCCCCGTTCGCCACCTCGGAGATGGCTTGGTTCAGCCGATCCATACCCTCCCCGTAGCGGGCCGAAGTCGCCACCACGGGAACCCCCAAATCGCGGGAGAGGCGGCGTTCGTCCACCTCCAGGCCGTGCCGTTTCGCCTCATCCATCAGGTTCAGACAGACGACGGCGCGATCGGTGATCTCGAGCACCTGGAGAACAAGGTTGAGGTTGCGCTCGAGGCGGTTCGCATCAGCTACAATCACCGTGACATCGGGCTGCCCGAACAAAATGAAATCGCGCGCGATGTCCTCGTCGTGGCTGGTCGAGAGAAGTGAATAGGTGCCGGGCAGATCGACGAGCTTGTAGCGGTGGCCGCCGAACGTGAAGCCGCCCTCGGCCCTTGTGACGGTCTTGCCCGGCCAGTTGCCCGTGTGCTGCCGCAAACCCGTCAGTGCGTTAAAAACCGTGCTCTTGCCCGTATTGGGGTTTCCGGCCAGCGCCACCACGTAGTCCCAGTTCTGCATGTTGACGCCAAGCTTGACGAGGTTCGCGGCGTTGTGTACGGGACAGGCCGCGCAAGCCTCAGATACCACTTGACTCATGAAACTACTCCTTCCTTGACTTCTTCAATCTGAATGAGATCGGCCTGTTCCTTCCGGAGCGCGATGACGGCACCCCGCACACGGTAGGCGACGGGGTCGCCGCCGGGGCTTTTCATTTCGCAGGTGATCTCCGTTCCGGGAATGACGCCCAGGTCCAAGAGACGCCGACGCTCGGCTCCGCGGCAATTCGGCGAGAGACCGATTACCTTCGCCCGCTCGCCGGGCTGAATCACGGAAAGATGCCGGAAGGGACCCTTCATTCCCTGCTCTTTGGGCAGGGGCAGCACCCACAGATGCGCTGCGACGACAGGGGCGAGAACATACTCCTCTACCTCCGTCTCGAACCGGATTCGCTGGGGCCCGCTCTCGATAATGCGCACCTGCATGCCCGGATGCAGATCTTCTGCGACCAGCTGCGCGTGAATCGCCTCGGGCTCATCCTCGACATGGACGATGGAGGCCAACTGTCCCACGGACAGGTCTGTCAGCGGCAGGCCCTGAAGCGGTGGAATGTCGCCATGCGCCGTCGGGATGGGATCGCCATGGGGATCGAAGCGGGGATTTCCCATCCGGGCCGAAAGCGCTTCTATCTCCTCGGGGGAGGTGCGGTGTTCGTGATACTCCGCCCGCCGGTGCCATTCGGCCGCATCCAGGCTCGTCTGGTCGGAGAAGTAGCGCTCCAGCAGACGGTGCACGCGGATGACGCGCAGGGCGTAGATGCGCCCGCTGGGCGTCAACTTGTAGCCCCCCTCCGACAAGGAAATCAGCTCGAGATTCTCGAGGCGCTCCAGCAAGGCCGCCGCCCGGTTCCCGGAAATGGATACCGCACCGGAGAGGCTATGGAGCGTGGCGGGCAGTTGGTGGTACTCGTAGTCGTGGATATGTTTCAGCGCATCCTCGATCAGGACGCGCTCGCTCGCTCGAAACGAGTGCAAGACGCGCCAGAAGATCCCCCGCATGGGCCAAAACAGCACAACGGCCAACACGCCTACGGCCATGGCGATGGAAAGCGCCCAAAGCGGCTGGGTCATGGATACACCTCAAATAAATCTCGCATAAAGCAGACAGCGCGCTTCCTCGCGCTTCCTCAAAACAAAATCACGCAAAACCGGAACATTTGTCCACAGATGACGGCGAAACTGCGCCGTCAAAGAGGATGTCCCATGAAATAAAAGTAAGCGGGATTATCCCTTTTCTCTCATAATTACTGGATAAAATGATGTTGTCAACGAGGGGCAAGAGAAATACCGCCGCCGCCCCCAAAAAAATAGCTCTGGGTCTGTTTAGCAGCCGGAGTTATCGGCAAAAAAAACGTCCCCCTAAAATAATAGGGGGACGCAGGCGGGTGAGAGAAGCGGCCGGTGGTCCCGGACGGAGGGGCGCCGAGCGTACCCGGGCGGTGGGATCAGGCGGCCTTGGAGCGCTCGGCTCTTTGCTTTCCATGCCCGGGCCGGGAGGAGGAAACCAGCTCGGCTTCCTCGAAGGGAAGCTCCGGCGCCGGGGTCAGGCGGCTTTCGAGTTCATCCTGGTGCTGGAGCCATTCCTCGTAGGGAATCTCCCCGCGGAGGTAATTCCAGAGATTCCCCATGCATGCGCGATGGATGGATTTTTGCGGCTTCACAGGCATCTTCAGCCCTCCTCCACACAACCCCTTCATCTCTGGCGGCAACCGGCCAGACAGCTACCTTCACGAAAAAGCCTCAATATCCCTCGGTACCACTCCGACCGATCGGTGGCCGGGCATATCCCGGTCTTTTGAAATCGGCCCCGGCGGCTCGGCGTCCCCACGCCTCCTGCTGGAACCTGGAGCGCCACGGCGCCCCTTAATACTATATATAGTACTTCCATAGAATAGAACCACCGATATATGCGGAATATTCCACAAAATTCATAAAACGAATATACTACGAAAATCTGTTGGCGTCAAGATATTTTCGTTTTTTATTCTCTTTCCAGAATCCACCGAAAA
>JAQBZT010000096.1 GCA_027622355.1 bacterium
CCCCCCTTCTCGGACGCCCGGATCACCGCCGCCGTCCACCAGCTGGAAAAAGCGGGCGGCACGAAAGCGGAGATCGCGCCCTTCGAGGGGTAATTTTCCGGCCGGCGCATGCCGGAACGGAAACCCAGCCGAGGTGAAATTGTCTTCAGCGGACAGCCACCTATCCAGGGCGACCACCCTGCGCATCTTCCTGCCGTTCGGGTTCGGGTACTTTTTTTCGTTTCTCTTCCGTTCGGTCAACGCCGTCATCGCGCCCGATCTCGTTCGAGAACTCGGCGTCTCCGCCACCGATCTCGGCCTCCTGACAAGCGTGTACTTCCTCACATTCGGCTCGTTCCAGTTTCCACTTGGAATGCTTCTCGACAGGTACGGACCGCGCCGGATCGGAACCGCCCTGCTCTTCACCGCCGCCATCGGCGCCTACATCTTCGGATCAGGAGAAAGTCTTTTTGCCCTCGTACTCGGCAGGGCACTCATCGGCCTGGGCTTCTCCAGCGCGCTGATGTCGGCCTACAAAGCCAATACCATCTGGTTTCCGAAAGAAAAACTCGCCCGGATGGGCGGAATCACGCTCACCTTCGGCGGAATCGGCGCCCTGGCCTCGACCTCTCCCGTCGCGGCGATGCTTCAGGTGATGAGCTGGCGGGGTGTGTTTTACTTCCTCGGAGCCCTCACGGTGCTGGTCGCGCTTTCGATATTTATCTTTGCCCCGAAAGAAGAGCAGAACAGCTCCGGGGAGAGCTTCTCGGAGCAGCTGGCCGGCACCAGACAAATTCTTTGCAGCCGTGATTTCTGGCGGTACACGCCGCTCGTATCGCTGACCTTCGCCGCCTTCCTCTCGCTGCAGGGCCTTTGGGCGGGGGCCTGGCTCCGCGATATCGCCCATGTTTCAAGAAGTGCCGTCGCCACCCATCTTCTTGTCGTTGCGGCTGCGATGACGGCGGGGTTTTTTATTTTCGGCTGGCTCACGGACGCACTGCGGGAAAGGGGCATCGCAGAAACCACGGTGGTGGCGGCCGGCACTGCCGTCTTTTTGATCATGCAGCTTCTTTTTTGTTTCGGATTTACCCGGTGGACGTATCTGACCTGGGCGATCTTCGGCTTCGCCGGGACATCGGCGGTGGTGGGTTATCCCATTCTCTCGGGGATATTTCCGCCGCATCTGGCGGGCAGAGTCAATACAACGCTCAATTTCTTTCTTTTCGCGGCTTCCTTCTCCGCACAATACGCGATGGGCGCAATAATCGACCTCTGGCCTCCCGCGCCCGGGGGCGGGTATGACCCGCGGGCCTATCCGGCCGCCATCGGTCTCATGATCGCCTTCCAGCTGGCCGCGCTGATCTGGTTCATCCGGCCGGCGCGCCGGAAATAAACCTCACTCCGGGCGCGCGCCCCCCGGTCCCATCGGGAATTTCGCGCAGAGCGACCGCACGTCATCGCGGATCGAAGCGAGGCGCGCCTCGTTCTCGATGTCATCGAGCACATCCGCCATCCAGCCGCCAACCGTCTCCATCTCGGCCTCTTTCATCTTGCGCGAGGTGAGGGCGGGGGTGCCGATGCGGACCCCGCTGGTGAGGGTGGGTTTGCGGGTATCGAAGGGAATCGCGTTCTTGTTGACGGTGAGCCCTGCCTGCCCGAGGGCGGTCTCGGCCTTTTTGCCGCTGAAGCCAGCCTCTCTGAGATCCATTAAAATGAGATGGTTGTCCGTTCCGCCGGAGACGAGCCGGTAGCCCCGCTTCAAAAGGGCGCCGGCCAGCGCCTTGGCGTTCTTCACGATCTGTGCGGCGTAGTCGTTAAATTCCGGGGTTGCGGCTTCATGGAAGGCCACGGCCTTGGCCGCAATGATGTGCATGAGGGGGCCGCCCTGCATCCCGGGAAAGATGGCCTTGTTCATCTCGGCGGCGTAGTCCGCATCGCAGAGAATCATCCCGCCGCGCGGGCCGCGCAAGGTCTTGTGGGTGGTGGTGGTGACGATCTGGGCATGCCCGGCCGGATTCGGGTGCTCGCCCGCGACGATGAGGCCCGCGATGTGGGCGATATCGGCCATGACGACCGCGCCGACCTCGTCTGCGATCTCGCGGAAGCGCTTGTAGTCGATCTGCCGCGGATAGGCGCTGGCACCCACAATGATGATCTTGGGCCGGTGCTCCTTGGCCTGCTTTTCCACTTCCTCGAAATCGATGACATGGTTTTCGGGATCGACGCCGTAGGCGGCCACCTTGAACCACCTGCCCGAAAACGTCACCGGATGGCCGTGGGTGAGATGCCCGCCGTGGGAGAGGTTCATCCCCAGGATGGTGTCCCCCGGCTCGAGGAGGCCGAAGTAGACCGCCGCATTCGCCTGGGCGCCGCTGTGGGGCTGAACGCAGGCATGATCCATCCCGAAGAGGGCCTTGGCCCGCTCGATGGCCAGCGTCTCGGCCACATCCACGAACGCGCAGCCGCCGTAATAGCGTTTTCCGGGAAGGCCCTCGGCGTATTTGTTCGTCATGACGCCGCCCGCCGCTTCCATGACGGCGGTGCTGACGTAATTCTCCGAGGCGATCAGCTCAAGCTCATCGGCCTGTCGTTTTATTTCGTTTTCCATGGCGTCGAATATTTCGCGATCGACATTTTCGAGTGCGGATGCCATCCCGGTGAACCTCCGTATGACGGCGCAAGACAACGGAAATGGGCAGGACCGGAGGGCCGAGAGCCGCTCCAAGGACGTGGCCGGACGCTAACAAAGCCCGCTGCTTCCGTCAATTCATTCGCCCCGGACGAACGGGCGGGCGATACAGTGTCCACGCGCCTTGGCCTGACCCGGCATACATGCGACAATGTTTTTCAAGGCTCTTCCGATTCGGAGCAAGTGCGCGGCATTTTCGCACGATAAGGCTTTTCTGAAAGAATTGAACACCCGCCCCCGCTAGAGAAAATCCCCCCGCGTCAGAGCAGACTGATCCCCCCGTCGAGCAGGATGACGGAACCCGTCATGAACGCGGAGGCGTTCGAGGAGAGATACACCGTGAGGGCGCCGATCTCCTCGGGCTTCGCGATGACGCGCAGGGGGACGCGTTCGAGAAATTTTTTCTTGAGCGCGGGGTCTTCCCGCAAGGGCCAGCCCATGTCGGTGTCGAATTGCCCCGGGGCGATGCAGTTCGCCCGGATGCCGAGCGGCGCCCAATCGAGCGCGAGCGATTTCGTCAGGTTCATCACCGCCGCCTTGCTCGCCCCGTAGATCGAAAGATCCGTCCGCCCGCGCACGCCCGCGACCGAACCGAAATTGACGATCCGCCCACCGCCCGATTTCTGCACCTCCCCTTTCTGCATGTGGGCCGCCGCCGCGCGGCAGACGTACATGGTTCCATAGACATTGATCTCGAACGTTTCCATCATCGCCTCATCGGACATCTCGATGGTCGGAACGCGATGACAGATCCCCGCCGCATTTACCGCAATGTCGAGGCGGCCGAGCTCGACCGCCGCCCGGTCTACCGCCTCCCGGACCGCGGCGGGAGACTTCAGATCGAGGGGACAGACGGCCGCCCGTCTTCCCAGCGCGCGGATCTCTCCGGCAACCTCTTCGAGTTTTTCTTCATTCGTCGCGGCCAGCGCGAGATCCGCCCCCGCCTCGGCCAGGGCGACCGCCGCCGCGCGGCCCAGCCCCCGGCTCGCCCCCGTCACAAAAGCAGCCGCTCCGTCGAGCCGCATCGCATCCAGAACGCCCATTTGTGCGCATCTCCTCTTCCGGCCGGATCGGCCTCAGCCGCCCATGTATTGTCCCATGAGAATAATCGTGTCGCCGTCCTTCGCTTCGGAATTCAGGTTGTGGCGGATGCCCAGGACGGCGTCGTTGACGGCAATCTCGATGTGCTCGCCCAGCTCGCCGGAGCCCCGATCCCAGAGCGCTTTATCGAGATCGGGAAAACGGACGCTCAGCCGCTTGAGGACGGTGCGGACAGTATCGCCCGGCAGGAGCGGCTCTTCGAACTCCTTGCGCTCGCTGCCATCCCCGCCGACGAAGACCGTCGCCCAGGCGATGAGCTCGAAGTGAATGGTGGGCTTATCGCTGCTCATGACAAACCGTCAGGTACGGGAGGCTTCGGCGCCCCAAAGCGGCTCGAGCAGCTCCTCCAGCTCGAGTGCGCGCAGCGTCTCGGGCAGAGGCCTTCCGCTCTTGCGATCGTAGCCGACCGTCTCATACCAGATGTCGAGCATCTTGTCCCAGTGATCGAGAATAGACAGCCCGGCGACCGGGCCATCCACCGGAGTCGAGCTGTAGCGCAACGAGGGCTTCTCCATCTCGGGCCCGATGCCGCAGCGGAGGCTGAAGGCACGGAACATGGCGCCCACCCTTCTTCCGTGGCGGATGGCTTCATCGCTGCGGTAGTCCCAGCCCGTGGCCGCCTCCACCGAGCGGCAGAGGATGTCCATCGGGGCGCGGGTGGTGAAGGAGCAGGCGCCGAGGGAGTCCTCGAAGTGGCGCCTTCCGCGGAGGGTGCCCACCTGCTTGGGGACCATTTCGGGGTCCTGCGGATCGATGCGGGCAGGCATGCCCATCTCCGTCTGGAAGGCGGCCGGGCCGGTTTCCAGCGTGCCCGAGCTGGCCACGCAGGTGTCGATCATCTCCTCCCAGCGGGAGCGGTGATCGTGGCCGCGCGGGGAGTTGCCGTTTCCGGCGTAGATGGCGCAATCGGCCGCCGGGCCGCCGAATTTCTCGCTGGCCCGCTTCACCCCCTCGGCCAGAAGATCTCCCAGCCCCTCCCGCCGGCTGAGCATCTGGAGAAGGCGGTTCGCCCCCTCGACGTCCCCCCACTCGAGCCGGAAGCCGAGGTCCTTCTCGGTGATGTATTCTTTCTCGATGCATTCCATCACCCAGCCGCACAGCCAGCCGAATTCGTTCACATCCACGCAGGCCCGATCAATCTGGGTGTTGAGCCAACTGACATCCGCCGGCTCGGTGCAGCCGATCGTCCAGCCGGCGCCCGACCAGCCTTCGTATTCGGGCTCATCCACCACCTCGCCCTTGTGGGGCCCCGAACCGATCACCTGCATGTGGCAGTGGTGCATCCCGCAGGCGCTGCACTGGTGCCCGCGGTGATCGAAGCCCGCGCGCAGGCTTTTCGCCTGCCATTTCTCCTTGTCCACATCCTCGGGCCAGGCGTTCGTGGTGTAGTTTCGGATGGGAAGCGCCCCCATGCTAAAGAGGCCGGAGACCCCGCCCAGGGTGCCGTACTGGTAGAGGCCCTTGGTGGTCGGGTCCGTCTGGAGGGAGTGGGCGATATCGTCCGCCGCCGTGAAGAGCGCCCGCGGGTGCGCCGCCGACAGGGCCCGGCCGCCGCGCTCGATGGCGACCGCCTTCACCTTTTTCTTCCCCATCACGGCGCCGCAGCCGTTCTTGCTCGCCACATGGCCGTAGTCGCCCTGGATCGCCGCAAAGCGCACGAGATTCTCCCCGGCGGGGCCGATGCTGTAGACGCTCAGGTTGTGGCCACTCCGCTGGAGGATGCCCTCGAGCGCCTGTTGAGTTTCCCAGGTGTCCTTGCCGAGCAGGGCGGAGGCGTCCTTGAGATCAACCTTGCCATCCTGGATATGGAGATAGACCCAGTCGGGCGCCTGCCCCTGAAAGACAATGGCGTCATAGCCGCAGAGCTTGAGGTTCGCGCCGAAAAAGCCGTTCGCCTGGGTGTTCGTCCCCCCGTTCGTCATCGCGCCGCGGGTGACGACGGTCAGCCCGCCCGTCCCCCAGACCGGAAGCCCGGCCAGGGGCCCGGTCGCCAGAACAAGCCGGTTGTCGGGATGATCCCATCCGGCCTCGGCGGGCACTTCTTCCCAGAGAATCTTGGCGCCGAGGCCCGCGCCGCCGACCCACTTGCGGCGATCCTCGGGAGAGAAGGCCTCCCCCCAGATTTTTCCACTCGAGAGATCCACCCGGAGAATCTCTCCGGCGTATGCGTAGCAAGTGGTGTCGGTCAAGGCTTCATGCTCCTCTCTACGAAACGTTGATCTCGCGCTCGGGCATCGAGGGACGGCCCAGGAGTGTCCGGGGCAGGAGATCTCCCACCGTGCCCGACGCGACGAAAGCCGATTTCACATGGAAGGGATTCTCCCGAAGGTGATCCTTCCACTCCGAGATGTCCCGGCCGGTCTGCACCAACCCCTTGAGCATGCCCACATCGTTCGTGGTCCAGATGTCGCCGGATTTTCCGAGAATGATGGCGCCCGTCAGGCGGCCACCCCGGAAGAGCAGCTTCCGGTAGGCGGGCCGATCCGCCTGAACGCCTTCGATCACCTCGGCGCCCGAATCCTCCCAGCTGCCGAAGCTGGCGATCTCCAGATCGAGCACATCCACGATGTTCATGAGAAGGCTGCCGCCGTAGGCCGCATCCTGGCCCGCCATGTTGGCGCCCGCGACGCGGCCGTGCTGCATGGCGGTGGGCTCGATGGCGTGAACGGCCGCCCCGCCGGTCACGAGATCTTTCCCCTCGGCAATATCGCCGGCAGCGTAGACATCCGGCGCGCTCGCGCGGAGATGGTCGTCCACCACCACCCCGTCTTGCACCTCGACCCCCGAGCCCTCGAGCCATTCGAGATTGGGCCGGATGCCGGTCGCCATGATGACGAGATCGGCCGGGATGCCGCTCTGCCCCTTCATCTTTACCACCTTGGCGCCGCCCGCGTCTTCAATCGCAGTCACCTCGGCGCCCGCGTGAACAGCCACCCCCTCATCGGTCAGCCATTTTTCAACGAGGGCCGCGCCCTGCGCATCCACCATGCGCGGAAGGATGCGGGGGGCGATCTCCAGGATGGTGAGCTGGACTCCCTGCCGCACCAGGGCGTTCAAAATGGTGAAGGAGATGAATCCCGCCCCGACCATCGTGACGCGCGCGCGCGGGGCCAGCCCGGCGACAACCGCTTTCGCCTGATCGAGCGTCCAGAAGCTGTGCACCCGATCGCCGTCCGCCCCGGGAATCGGAGCGCGCACCGGGGAGGAGCCCGTCGCGATCAAGAGGGTGTCGTAATCGAGTTCCTCACCGTCATCGAGATGAAGCTTCTTGGCGCCCGTGTCGAGCCGGGCGGCGGATTTTCCGATGCGCGCTTCGACCTTCAGCTCCGCGAGGCGCGCCGCGGTGGCCGTGTAGACCTGGGACTCGCCGATCTCCCCCGCGAGGTAGTAGGGAAGCACCATCCGGGCATAGGGGGTCTCGCGCGAGACGAGTACGATCTCCGATGCGCCGCCGTCGATCTCGCGGATGGTGGTGATGGCGTTCCAGCCGGCGGTTCCGCCGCCCACGATGACATGCCGTTTCGCCGCCATGGCCTATCCTCCCACCGCCGCGAGCGGGCCCGCGCCCGTGCGGCTTCTCTCGGAGGCGAACCCGGCCAGCCAGTCGGCGGACGCCGCTTCGGTGTAAAGGATGGCGTCGGTCGGGCAGACGCTCACGCAGGCGGGCTTTCCGCCGCACAGGTCACATTTGATCACCTTGTGGGTGTCCGCGTCGTAGAACATGGTCCCGTAGGGGCAGGCGATGGTGCAGAGCTTGCACCCCACGCAGCTATCGTTTTCGACTTCCTTGGCCCCGGCGGTGGAGATACCGATGGCCTCGACCGGGCAGGCCGTGAGGCACCAGGCCTCATCGCACTGCGGGCAGGTGTAGGGCGCATAGCTGGTGTGCCCCTCGAACGCCGACACCCGGATCACCGACTTCGAGGGCTGGAAAGTTCCAGTCTGCTCGTAGGAGCAGGCGATCTCGCACCGCAGGCAGCCGGTGCAGCGCTCGGGATGAATTTGCAGTACTTTCATCGTCTCTCCTCAATGACCGTTCCGGCAAAACCCCGCCGCCGCACACAAACACATGCTCTTGGGCTTTCTTCCGGGAGAAGACAGCCAGTTTCGCAAAAGAAGGCCGGAGCGGTCAATCGCGGCTCCGTCCTTTCTTCATCCCTTTGAGTCGTCCCAGCCGTCCAGGTGGGTGCGCCCAGCCGCGGGCACCCGGGCCGTCGGCCCGTATTTCGCGGCCGGGTGCCCGATGGGGATGAGACAGGCCGTCCGGATGTAAGCGGGAATTCCGAGCGCCTTCTTCACTTCATCCTCATAGCGGCAGTGCAGCGTCGTCAGCACGGCCCCGAGCCCCCGCGCCAGGGCGGTCAGGAGAAGATTCTGCACCGCCGGGTAGATGGATGCATAAACGCTGTTCATCCCCATCACGGTAGGTGGTCTTCCATCCGTATCGCCGAAGGAGACCACCTTCATGTTGAGGCAGGGGATGATGAGGACGGGAATGTCTTCGAGGTGCTCGGCGAAGTGATCGCCCGCGGGATTTTTCTTCCACCGCTCAATGGCGGCGGCCGCCTCGGGGATCGTCTTCGCCTGCTCGGCGACGTGCGCCTTGTAGTCGAACCAGGAGCGGGCGTAGTACGCGCGAACGGCGGCCTTTTTCTCCCGATCGCGCAGCACGACAAAGTGCCAGGGCTGGCGGTTACCCCCGCTGGGCGCACGGACGGCGGCATCGAGAAGCGCCTGAACGTCTTCGTCGCTCACCGGTGCGCCGGTGAACTTGCGGATGGCGCGCTGGCTGTACATGGCATCGCGCAAGGAAATATCGGCTTCAGACATGACAGATCCCTTTCAAGAAATATGGAGGAGAATTACCGGCCACTCTATCAGAGGCGAGGCGGGACTTCCAGGGAATCAGTTGCCACTCCACACGATGACCAGCCCCCCGCCGAGGGAAAGCAGGGCGCCGATGACGACGCGGAGCGTCACGCGCTCGAGCCGCCGGAAAAAAAGCCAGCTGAGCAGAATGACCAGAAGCACCGAAAGCCGCCGGATGGGCACAACTTCCACCAGGTTGCCGTTCTTGATCGCCACCCAGAAGCAAAGCGCCGATATGGAATTGAGCACGCCCCCCAGAAGCGCCGCGCGGACGCCGCGCCGACTCCACCCCTTGCCGAGCCTGCCGCGCTCGAGAACCGGGGCAAACCCCAGCTGCAAAACGCCCGCCACCAAATTGGCCACCCCCAGGGCGAGCGTCGCCGAGGGGATGTAGGCGAAGCCCAGCTTGCGCAGGGTGGGCGCAAAGGAAAACGCCACCGCCGAGACCAGCGGGATGATCCAGACGATCGGCCGCATCCGCCCGCCGCCCTCTTCCCGCTCACCGACCAGAAGCGCCGTGCCCGCCACGATGCCCATCGTTCCCGCCGCCGTGCCCACCGTGATCTGCTCTCCGATGATGAGCACCGCAAGAATCGCAGACCAGATCGGCTGGGTCTGGGAGAGCACCTGCGTCCGGGCAAGCCCGATGGCCTTGATCGAAAAGA
>JAQBZT010000097.1 GCA_027622355.1 bacterium
TCTGCTTTTCCACAGCAGATTCCTCAGTCGCTGCGGGCCCCAAGCGAACCCGTTCGCTTGGGTTCCCTGCGCTCCTTCGGAATGACACCATGGGTCCATTGTGCAAACTGACCCACGACCTGAAATTTTCATTTCCCCCCGGAACCAAACGCCTCACAGATGGCGGCCATGTATTTTGCTCCCTCAATCAGGTGAGAAATCTTGAGGTTTTCGTTGGCGCTGTGGGTGCGCGCGGTGATGTACCCCACCCCGGTGCTGACGAGCGGCATCCCCAGGTGGCGGATGACCATCCAGGTCGGGGTGCTTCCGCTGCCAAAGGGATTGATCACGGGGTCCGCCCCGTACACCCGGCGGGAAGCTTCGAAGCACGCCTTGACGGTGGCGCTCTCCGGATCGCTTTTCGCGGGACAGGACCGAAAAAGAAGTTTCACGTCAATGTCCCCGAAACCATGTTTGTCCAGATGCCGCCGGACGCAATCGCGGATTTTCTCCGGATCCTGATCCACCACCAAACGGCAGTCCAGCTTCGCACGCGACCTTCCTGCGACGATGGTCTTTACCCCTTCCCCCGTATATCCCGCGTCCAGCCCCGCAATATTGAAAGAGGGATTCGTCAGATGACGGCGGGGCAGCTCTTCGTCGGGAAGATCGAAGACGAAGCGGCGCAGTTCAAATTTCTTCTTCCTGCTCTCTCCGTCATAGGGCTTCATTCGCCGCACAAGTTCCTCCTCTTTTTCAGTCAGCGGCGCGACGTCGTCGTAAAATCCCTCCACGAGCACTTTTTCATCCGTTCCCTTCATGCTCGAGAGCGCCTGGACGAGCCGCCAGCCGGCATTCTCGTAGATCTGGGCATGGCTGCTGTGAAAATCCACGTTGGCCGTCCGGCAGGTGAGTTCCAGATAGCAAAGCCCTTTGTTCCCCAGGGAGAGAACCGGGACATCCTCGCGAAACGTGTCTTCCCAGATACACCCGTCCGCCGCGAGGAGTTCCCCGTTCTCCAGAATGAAAGGCTCAAGAGAACGGCTGCCGATTTCCTCTTCGCCTTCAACGATGTATTTCACCGAGCACGGGAGCTCCCCGCGAACCGCCAGGAACGCCTCGAAGGCCGCCAGGCGGCTCATGATGTTTCCCTTGTTGTCGGTGGCCCCGCGCGCGATGACATGACCGTCCACCACCCGCGCCTCAAAGGGAGGGCTCGTCCACTCCTCCAGGGGTTCGGGGGGCTGCACGTCGTAATGGTTGTAGAACAACAGGGTTTTCTCGCCCGCCTCCGAAAGCGCGCCGGTGACAATCGGATGGCCCGCCGTCCGGTGGCGGATGGCCTGAAAACCCGTGCGCTCCAAGCGCTCGTGAATCAGCGCCGACATCTCCTCGATGCCTTCCCCGATGGTGGAAACGCTCGGCTGCCGGCAAAGCTCCTGCAAATCGGACACAATTTTTTCCGTATTTTTCTCGATGTGCTCGAACACGGAATCGAGGCCATCAACAGCCATGTCGTTTATCTCCCGAACGAACCCCACCCCATTTTGGCAAAGAGACGCATGTTCATGATTGAAAATGAAAAATACGCCATATACTATCCCTATGTCACTTGATCATGCGAATCGCCCAACGGCCCGGCCGGAACATTTGCGCCGGAGAGGAATACCATAATCCTTCCGATAGGAGAAAGCCATGCCGGAAGCACCTGCCAACACCAACTGGTTTACGTATTTCCCGAAAGACTTCCGGTGGTCGGCCGCCGTTTGCGGAATGCTCACCGCCGCGAGATGGGGGACCAGCGAAATCGGCGAGGTCGATCAGGTGTGCCGCCGTCTGGAGAAGGATCTCGGCGATGATGCCCGCTGGTTCCGCGAATGGGTCAAGATGGCGGAAAAGGTCCGCGCGCTGGCCCTGAAAGAAGAGCGGAAAGGACACAATCTCTCCGCCGCCTCCCATTACAAGCGGGCCTGCAACTACTACCAGATGGCCGAGCGCTTCCGGACGCCCAAGGATAAAAAAGCGATCGACGCCTTCAAAAAGTCGCTTGACTGCTTTAACCGCTTTATCCGGCTGACCGATTGGCCCCGCATCGAGCGCGTCGAGGTCCCCTTCGAGAAAGGCAAGAAGCTTCCCGGTTATTTCGTCCATGCCGAAAACACGAAAAAGTCGAAACCGCCGGTCGTCGTCTTTTTCGACGGCCTCGACATCACGAAAGAGCTTCAGTACATGCGGGGGGTGGAGGACCTCGTGCGGCGGGGGATGAGCTGCCTCGTCATGGACGGTCCCGGGACCGGCGAGGCCATCCGCCTGCGGAAAATCTACCTCCGCTACGACTACGAGGCGGCCGGCTCCGCGGCGCTCGATTACCTCGAAACGCGCAAAGACGTGAACGCCAAAAAAGCGGGCATCATGGCCGTCAGCCTCGGCGGCTACTACGCCCCGCGGATCGCGAGCATGGAGAAACGCTACAAGGCGTGCGTCGCCTGGGGGGCCATCTGGGACTACTACGCCGTCTGGAAAAAACGGATCGATAACTCCTTCAAGACCGAGCTCTCGGTTCCCGGCCACCACATCACCTGGATTCTCAACGCCAAAACAATGAAAGAGGCGCTGGAAAAACTCGACGGCTTCCGCCTCGACGGTGTGGTGCAGAAGATGCGCTGCCCGTTCCTTTTGACGCACGGCATCGACGACAAGCAGATTCCCTTGAAGGATGCCCAGGCGCTTTTCAAGGCGGTGGGCTCGAAGGACAAGACCTTCAAGCTCTTCACCGTGGCCGAGGGCGGCTCGCAACACTGCCAACGCGACAATCTCTCGCTCGGCACCACCTACATGTTCGACTGGCTCAAAGAAAAACTCGGTGCCTGAGACACTGCTGACTTTTTGCAAAAGGAAAACATCCCATGTCGAAAGCTGTCACAAGAGCATCATGGTTCGCGTATTTTCCCAATGACTACCGCTGGTCGGCCGCGTTCGTCATGCTCTCTTCGATCACGAACTGGGGCGGCGCCTCATTCGGCGAACTCGATCAGGCGGGCCGCCAGCTTGCGAAAAAGGTGGGGGACGACAACCACTGGTTCCACGAGTGGACCAAGATAGGCGACCGGATGCGCGATCTGGCCCGGTCTGCGGAGCGGAAGAAAAACAATTTCACCGCCGCCGGCCTCTACAAGCGGGCCTGTATGTATTATCAGGCGGGGGAGCGCATGCGCACCCCGAAGGACAAAAAAGCCAACGATGTCTACCGCCGCTCGCTCGCCTGCTTCCGGAAATTCGCCCAACTCACCGATGGCCCGAAGATTGAGCACGTCGAGATCCCCTTCGAGAAGGGGAAAAAACTTCCCGCTCTTTTCGTCCACGCCGAGAACACGAAGAAGAAAAGGCCGCCTGCCGTCGTATTTTTTGACGGTTTCGACATCACCAAGGAAATTCAGTACTGCATGGGGGTGGAGGATCTGGTGCGCCGCGGCATCAGCGTTCTCATCGTGGATGCGCCCGGCAACGGCGAGTCCATCCGCTTCCGCAACCTTTATCTGCGCCATGACCACGAGGTCGCAGGCGCGGCGGCGCTGGACTATCTGGAAAAACGGAAAGATGTGAACGGAAACCGCGTCGGCGTGATGGCCATCAGCCTGGGCGGCTACTACGCCCCGCGCAACGCCAGCATGGAAAAGCGCTTCAAGGCCTGCCTCGCCTGGGGCGCCATCTGGGATTACGAGGACACCTGGAAGAAGCGCATCGCCGCCGGCTACAAAACCGCGCTTTCGGTTCCCGGCCACCACCTCACCTGGATTTTCAACGTCAAAACGACCGAGGAAGCGCTTGTGAAATTGAAGGGATTCAAGCTCCAGGGCGTGGTGCAGAAGATGAAGTGTCCCTTCCTCCTCGTCCACGGCGAGGACGACCAGCAGCAGAATCTCTCCATCGCCAAAAAGCTCTACAACGCCGTGGGATCGAAGGACAAAACCCTTCGGGTCTTTACCGGCAAGGAGGGCGGCGCCCAGCACTGTCACATGGACAATCTGGCGCTCGCGGTCCCGTACATGCACGATTGGCTGAAAGAGAAGCTCAAGGCGTAGCCGGAACACATCGCGGGAAAGACTGCGGCGGGGTAGCCCTTCCGGAAGGGGGGGGTTACTCCGCCAGTCTTTTCAGGCGCGGATCGAGCACATCGCGGAGCAGATCGCCCAGCAGGTTGACCCCCAGCACCGTCATCATCAGTGCCAATCCGGGAAAGAGCGCAATCCACCAGGCGGTATCAAGGAAGGAGCGTCCGTCCGAAAGCATCCCGCCCCACGTCGGCGTCGGCGGCGGCACCCCGAGTCCGAGAAAAGAAAGCGCCGACTCGATGATGATCATCCGCCCGAGATAGAGCGTGGCGATGACGATGGTGGAGGAGAGAACGTTCGGCAGAATATACAAGCCGAGGATGCGCGGGGTCCGGCAGCCGATCGCCTTCGCACCGGTCACGTATTCGTTTTCCTTGTGGGAGAGCACCTCGCCGCGGATCACCCGCGCATAGACAATCCAAGTCCGCAGCGCGATGACCAGGATAATGTTCTGCAGGCTTGGACCCAGAATGGCGATCAGGCTGATGGCCAGGAGGATAAAGGGTATCGCCAGGGCCGTATCAATGATCCGGCTGATGATGGTATCCACGATGCCGCCGAAGTAGCCCGCGACCAGGCCGACGAAAACGCCGATGACGCCGCTCACAACCACCGTGGCGAAACCCACCCACAGCGAAATGCGGGCCCCCCAGATCACCCGGCTGAGAATGTCCCTTCCCTGCTGGTCGGTGCCGAACCAATAGACTTTCCCCGTGCCGTCCACAAAGCCGGGCGGCTTGAGATAGCGGGCCAGATTCTGGTCGAGCGGATCGAGGGGAGCGAACCACTGCGGCACGAGGGCGAAAAGCAGGACCAGCACCAGCACCACCAGACCGAACACCGCGGGCGGGCGGCGGAGAAGCTCGCGAAGCGCCAGCTGGAATTCGGAGGGCCCGCGCGGCCATTCCCGCGCTTCAGCCAGCTGGGTCCCGGCGACGATTTCTGCCTGTCCTTGTGCCATTTTCTCCTCCGGCCTAACTGTAGGAAATCCGCGGATCGAGCCAAGCATAGACGATATCCACCAGGAGGTTCACCCCCACGAACATGAAGGACAGCAAGGCGACTGCCGCCTGAACGATGGGGTAGTCCTGGTTGTTGATGGCGTCCACCACGAGAAAGCCCACCCCCGGCCAGGCGAAAACTACCTCGGTCACGACCGTGCCGCCCAGGAGGATGCCCAGCTCCAGGCCCACCAGGGTGACGACCGGTATGGAGGCGTTCTTGAGGGCGTGGCGAAGCACCACAAACGATTCCCGTATGCCCTTCGAGCGGGCCGTACGCACATAGTCCATCCCCAGCACTTCGAGCATCCCCGAGCGCATCATCCGCATGATGCGGGCGGTGGCGTAAAGACCGGCCGTGAGCGCCGGCAGAATGATGTACTGGGGCCCTTCGTATCCGGAGGTCGGGAGCCATCCCAGATGGACGGAAAAAATGATGATGAGCATCAGGCCCAGCCAAAAATTCGGCATCGCCTGGCCGAACATCGCCCCCACGGTGCTGACGTGATCGATCCAGGTGTTTCGGAACGTGGCCGACAGTATTCCCGCCGGTATGGCGACAATAAGCGCGATGGTCACAGAAAGAAACGCCAGCTGCATCGTCGCCGGAAAATGCTCCAGCACGAGACCCATCGCCGGCACCTCGTGGCGGAAGGAGTAGCCGAAGTCGGCCCGCAAAATCCCCTTGCTCTTCGGCCCGCCGACCAGGAAGTGCCAGTACTGGATATGGACGGGCTTATCGAACCCCATTTGCTTGCGGAAAATCTCGACGTCCTCCTGCGTGGCATCTACGGGCATGAGGACGGCAGCCGGATCTCCCGAGATGTGGAGCATCAGAAAAACGATAAGCATGATCGCCTTGAGGACGATCAAACTCTGGAGCAAACGGCGAAAAATATAAGTGCGCATCGCGTATCCTGTACAGAGCCGCCCCGGAGCGGCAGTATCCGAAAAGCCTTTATACCGGAAAAGTAACCGGAATGTAGTTTATTGCAACGGTCAAAATCGTCAAGGCGGAGGATCATTGCCTTCCTTGCGCCCCGAAACGGTCCATCCACCAATCGGCAATCCAGTTGCCGCACATATGGAGATTGTCGAAGCAGCAGTGCTGGCTCCCACCGTCCTCTACGGTGAATATCTTGAGCTCCTTTTCCTTCGAACCGCAGGCCGCAAACAGCCGATGCGCCATCTCGACGGGAACGATGTTGTCGTCCTGTCCATGGGTGATGCAGATGGGCATCCGAATCTTTTCGGCCACCCCGGCCAGGGTGTAGCCCTTGCACTTCTCCATGGCGCTGTCCATGTCGGGCGTCCCCAATACCCAGGGAAGCTGCCAGATGGCGGATGAGGAAACCGACCCTCCCGATTCAAGCACCTTCCGGCGGTGGACCCAAATTTCGTGATAATCGAAATGCGCCCCCCAGGTAAGGCAGGCGGCATATCGGTGCTCGAAGGCGGCGATGCGGGGGGCATAGTAGCCGCCCATGCTCATCGCCATGAGGCCGATCCGGGAGTTGTCCACTCCCCCGCGGGCGGCAAGATAGTCGAAAGCCGCCGAACCGGCCACTTCATAGTCCGGGCGGCTGGGAATTTTCTTCAGGCGCAAAGTCTCGCCCTGGCCGGGGCCATCCACGCAAAGCAAACCGATATTCCGCTCCCGCAGAAAAAATCCGCCCCAGAGAACCGTGAACTCCTTCGAGGCGTCCAGGCCGTCGAAAAAGACGACGGCCGGGTCGTTGCCCGTCGGATTCGCAGGCGGAACCCACCAGGCGGCGAGCGTATCCCCCTCGTAGGGAACTTCCACGCGCTCGAAGCCGGGGATTTTCCGTTTCATCCCTTTCTGGTAAAGCGGGATGAGGTGGCGATAGGTATCCGCCTTCCGCGGATCTTCGGGATGGACGAATCGCTCGGAGGTGTAATAGTAAATGGCGCTGCGCACGCAGGCCGCGGCGGCGGTGTCGAGGTGCCCCTTTTTCTCCTCGGCGCCGGCGAAAGCCTCTACCTTCTTGGCCATGGCCAGCCAGGCGTCGTGCCACGCCTCGCCGTCACCGGTTTTACCCTGAAGCGCCTTTCCGATCTGGTCCACTTCCTGGAAAGAGGTTCCTCCCATGAGGGCCAGGTTGATCTCGCTGCACATGAGCTGCGACCAAAGATAATGTTCCGGAAAATATTGAAACCACGAACCTGCGTATTTTTTCTCGCCCATAACGACGCAACACCTCCAATGAACAATTGCCGGAATTATGACTTCCATACTAGCGGGAGCGCGGAAAAAAATCTTGTCATTTCCCCCTAAAAAACGGGGCATTTCGCAATATTTCAGATATATTTATCTTGATTTCAGGCCACTTATCCCCCCCCCTCTCGCGTTTTCCATACGATGAAATATCATCCGTGGAATTAAAACAATTTTGTCAGGATTACCATAAAAACCCTGCTCATTCCGCTTTCAGGACATGGAACTTTTTTGACGTCCGGGGAACCCCGTGCTAGATTCTTCATATCAGTGTTCAAATTTTCATGCAGCACCTCTGGAAAACCCACCTTCGCATAAAGGTGTGGCAAAGTTTTTTCTTATTTTCTCAAAAGCGAAAGGGAGAACTGGCATGCGAAAAATTCTAGCTCTACTTCTTACAGTGATGTTCTTGGCTATCGGAGCCCCTTCATCCGTCAATGCCTACAAGGGCACGGTGACAATCGCCCTCAACGGCGAGCCGCCCACCATGGACCCGCACACCTTTTCCGGGTTCATCGGGACAATGGTCTGGCCTTGGGTGACCGAAAGACTTGTCGTCTCCGACACCAAGACGGGAAAAATCACCCCCTGGCTCGCCGAGAAATATGAGCGGCTCGACTCCAAGCGGCTGAAATTCACCCTCCGAAAAGGCGTACGGTTTTTCGACGGCACCGAGCTCACCTCCGAGAACGTCAAGTACTCCATCGGACGCATTCTCGATCCGAAAAACAAGAGCCGCCAGCTCGGCTACTGGAAGTCATTCGCCCGCATCGAGATTCTCGACAAATACACCTTCATCCTTCACACCAACCGGCCCGATAACGCCCTCATCAACCGGCTGCTCGCGTGGGGACACGTCATCTCGCTGGGGACGAAGAAGCAGACCCTCGCGCAGACCTCCCGCAACCCCATCGGCTCTGGCCCCTACAAGATCGCCTCCTGGGCAAAGGGCCAGAAGATCGTCTTTGAGGCCAACCCCGACTGGTGGGCGAACAGCCGCTATCCCAACCGGCCGAAGACGATCATCCTCCGGCGGATCCGGGAAGGCTCGGTTCGCGTGAAAGCCCTGGAAACCGGCGAGGTGGACCTTATCGGGGGCGTGCTTCCGCACCTTGTTGAAAATCTGAGAAAAAGTTCAAAAGTCACCGTCATGAACGAACCAGCGGTCCGCATCATGTTCATGGGCTTCATCACCCGTCACGGCGGCCCCATGGCCAACCAGAAGGTCCGCCTGGCCATCAACTACGCCATCGACGCCGAGATCATCCGGAAAACCCTGGTGGCGGGATTTGCCGACCCCTTCGGACAGTTGCTCCACCCCTGGAATTTCTCGGGGTACAACCCGGACAAAACCTGGTACGGATACGATCTGGCCAAGGCCAAGCAGCTCCTAAAGGAAGCCGGCTACCCCAACGGCTTCAATGCCGAGTTCATCACCACCAACGGCAGATACCCCGCCGACAGGGCGACCTGCGAAGCGGTGGTCGGCATGCTCGCCAAGATCAACATCAAGACCCGCTGCAACTCGCAGGTCTTCCCGCTCTACCGGAAGAGCTTTAACCAATTTCAAAAGGGCAAGGTCAAAGGCGCCGCCATGTACTACATGGGCTTCGGCAACGGCAGCGGCGAGCCGAACGTTTCTCTCGTCGGAACCTCCGGCTGCACGGGCGCCTGGAGCGGCCACTGCTTCAAGGATCTCGACGCCCAGATCGACAAGGCGGGAGGCACCGAAGACCCCGCCCAGCAGCAGAAGGAATACGAAAAAGTGACCGACATGATGAAGGAGAAGGCAACCCACAAAATCTTCTTCAAGATTCACAATATCTTCGGCGTGAGCAAGCGGATTGAATTTCTCCCGCGCCACGACGAAACGCTTCAGCCCTGGGAAATCTCGGTGAAGCCGTCCATGTAGCCTTTTCCCCACGGAAATCAACACCCCGC
>JAQBZT010000098.1 GCA_027622355.1 bacterium
GTGGTCTCCAATTCTAACATGGCTAACAACAACAGATCTTTTTCCTCCGGCCCCGGCAACAACTCGGGTGAGCCCGGCATGTTCGAGAAGGTGGTCTTCATCAACCGCTGCGCCAAGGTCGTCAAGGGCGGCCGGCGCTTCAGCTTCAGCGCCCTGGTGACCGTCGGCGATCGCCACGGCCGGGTGGGCCTGGGGCTGGGCAAAGCGAACGAGGTGCCCGAGGCCATCCGCAAGGGTGTGGAAAAAGCGCGGAAGGCCATGGTGAAAGTCTCCCTCGAGGGGAACACGATTCCCCACCAGGTGATGGGAAAATTCGGAGCCGGCCGGGTGCTGCTGAAGCCGGCGAGCCGGGGAACCGGGGTCATCGCGGGCGGAGCGGTGCGGGCGGTCCTGGATGTGGCGGGGGTTCGCGACATCCTGACCAAGTGCATCGGGACGACCAACCCGCACAACGCGGCGAAGGCCACCCTTCAGGGGCTGACCAAGATGCGGACGATGGATAATGTGCGTGCCATCCGGAAAGTGGTGGAGGCCCCTGCGGCCGAATAGCGCGCGCCAGGAGAGACGAGATGCCGGAGAGCAAAAGAGAAGCCAAGGCCCGCGCGAATCAGGCGGTGGCGAAGGGAACGGTAAGGGTCACGCTCCGCAGGAGCCCCACGGCCTATGACTACAGGCAGCGCGAAGTGCTTCGTGGCCTGGGCCTGCGCCGGATTCATCAGAGCATCATCCGTAAGGACAACCCCAGCATCCGGGGAATGATTTTCAAGGTAAAACATCTTGTTGAAGTGGAGGAGGGCGCCTAGCCCGGCACTGCGATGGCGAAAGACGCGAAGCAAGAAAAAACCTATACCCGGCTCGAGGATCTGGCGGGCAAGCACGGCACCACCCACGCCCGCAAGCGGGTGGGGCGCGGGTCGGGTTCAGGGCACGGCAAGACATCCGCCCGCGGGATGAAGGGCGCCCAGTCGCGCTCGGGCTACTCGAGAAAGACCGGCTTCGAGGGCGGCCAGATGCCCCTCCAGCGGCGACTCCCGAAGCGCGGTTTCAACAACATTTTTGCGAAGGATTTTTCCGAGGTGAACGTGGGCCGTCTCGAGAATTTCGAGACGGGTGCCACGCTCGATACGGACGTGCTCCGGGCCGCGGGCTTTGTCCGCAAGGTGTCCCGGGATGGAGTGAAGATTCTCGGGGCCGGGAAGATTGCGAAAGCCCTGCATCTGAAGGTACAGGGCTGCACCGCCTCGGCCCGCAAGAAGGTCGAAGGGGCCGGAGGGAGCATCGAGATCGTGGCGCTCCCGAAGGCGGGTCCGAAGAAAGCGAGCGAATAAATGGCAGGCGGCGGCATCCCCAATATTTTCCAGGTCCCCGAGTTGAAGAAGCGGATTTTCTTCACGATCGGCATACTGGCGGTCTACCGGCTCGGCGCGCACATCCCGACGCCGGGGATCGATGCGGTGGCGCTCGCCGCCTTCTTCGCCGAACTCGGGCGGAGCGGAAGCACGCTGATGCAGTTCTTTGACATGTTCACCGGAGGCGCGCTCAGCCAGCTCACCATCTTCGCCCTCGGCATCATGCCCTACATCAGCGCCTCCATCATCATGGAGCTGTTGACGGTGGTGGTTCCCCATCTCGAGCGGCTGAAGAAAGAAGGCGAGTCCGGCCGCAAGAAGATGAACCAGTACTCCCGCTACGGCACCGTCGTTCTCGCCACCGTCCAGGGGTTCGGCATCGCGGCGGGCATCGAGCAGATGACCGCTCCGACGGGGCAGCTCATCGTGCCCGATCCGGGCTGGAGTTTCCGCCTGCTGACGGTCCTCACCCTCGTGTCGGGGACGGCGTTCATCATGTGGCTCGGCGAGCAGATCACCGAAAGGGGCATCGGCAACGGCATCTCGCTGATCATCTTCTCGGGGATCGTCGTGGGGCTGCCCAGCGCCACGCTGAACACCATCCGCCTGGTGCGGGGCGGGGAGCTTTCCATCTTTCTCGTTCTCCTCCTTGTGGCCGGCATGATCGCGGTGGTGGGGCTGGTGGTGTGGTTCGAAGCCGGGCAAAGACGCATCCGAATCCAGTACGCCAAGCGCGTGGTGGGGCGGAAGATGGCCGGCGGCCAGGAGTCGCACTTGCCTCTCAAGGTGAACACATCGGGCGTGATTCCGCCGATCTTCGCCAGCTCGATCATTCTTTTCCCGGCGACCATCGCCCAGTTTTCCGGCATCCCCTGGTTGCAGGACATCAGCGCGGCGCTCTCCCCCGGAAACTCGCTTTACGTCATCGTTACGGTCTTGATGATTTTTTTCTTTTCGTATTTCTACACGGCGATTATTTTCAACCCGATGGATGTGGCGGACAACCTTCGGAAATACGGAGGCTTCGTTCCGGGGCGCCGCCCCGGCCGGCCGACCGCCGACTTCATTGACAGAACCTTGAGCCGGCTCACCTTCATCGGGGCGATTTACCTGAGCGCGATCGTCATTTTACCGACCTATCTGATCCGTTGGTTCAACGTCCCGTTCTTCTTCGGCGGGACCGCGCTTTTGATCGTAGTCGGCGTGGCGGTGGATACCCAGCGCCAGATTGAGAGTCATCTGGTCATGCGCAACTACGAAGGCTTTTTGAAGCGCGGGCGGATGCGGGGAAGGACGGCGTAGTGAAGATCGTTCTGTTCGGGCCTCCCGGGGCCGGCAAGGGAACCCAGGGCGCACGCTTGAGCGAGAAGTACGATATCCCCCAGGTCTCGACGGGGGACATGCTCCGCAAGGCGGTGGCGGATGGAACGCCGCTGGGAAAACAGGTGGGGGAAATACTCCGGGAGGGGAAGCTGGTTTCCGATGATTTGATCATTTCGATCATCCGGGAGCGGATTGCGCAGCCCGACTGCGCGAAGGGTTTTATCCTGGACGGCTTCCCCCGCACCCTGGAACAGGCCGGGGCCCTGGAGGGGGCGCTGGAGGGGAGCCTGGACGTTGTGATTTACCTGAACGTGCCGCGCGAGGAAGTGATCGAGCGGCTCTCGGGGCGGCTCACCTGCAGAGATTGCGGGGCGGTCTTCAAGAAGAGCAAGCTGACCGCGTGCCCGGCCTGCGGCGGGGAGCTCTACCAGCGCGAGGACGACAAGCGGGAAACGGTGGAGAATCGGATCCGCGTCTATGAAGAGAGCACGGCGCCGCTGGTCGCGTTCTACCGTGAACGTGGCAAGTTGGCGGATATCGTTGGTGTCGGTGGCGAAGATGAGATTGCCCGCCGGATTGAGGAAGGCATTTCTCAGTACGCGGTATCATGATTGTTTTGCGCTCCCCGGAGGAAATCGAGAAGTTGCGGGAGAGCAACCACATCGTCGCTTTGGTGATGAAGGAGCTGAAGAAAGCGGTGAGGCCGGGTGTAACGACCCTGGAATTGGACGCTCTGGCCGAGCGCCTTTTGCTCGAGCGGGGGGCCACGCCGGCCTTCAAGGGCTACCGGGGGTTCCAGCATACGATCTGCGCCTCGGTGAACGAGCAGGTCGTGCACGGCGTTCCCTCGGGCCGCAAGCTGAAGGAAGGAGATATTATCAGTATCGATTTGGGTGCCAAGCATGATGGCTACTTCGGGGATCACGCGATGACGATCCCGGTCGGCCGTGTCAGCAAGCAGGCGCAACGCTTGCTCAAGTGTTGCGAGCAGGCCCTGTGGAAGGGAATCGAAAAGGCGCGCCCGGGCGGGCGGCTTTTCGATATTTCCCACGCCATCCAGGAATTCGCCGAGGCGGCCGGCTACGGCGTCGTCCGGGAATATGTCGGGCACGGCATCGGCGCGAAGCTGCACGAGGAGCCGCAGATTCCCAATTTCGGCGAACCGGACACGGGGCCGGAGCTTCGCCCCGGGATGATCCTGGCGATCGAGCCGATGCTGAACGAGGGTACAGAGGAGGTAAAAGTCCTGAGCGATAAATGGACGGTGGTGACCGCAGATGCGAAGCTTTCCGCTCATTTTGAGCACTCGATTGCGATCACCGAATCCGGCCCCGACGTGTTGAGCGAAGTGAAATGAGACTTCCAAATCAACCGCCGAGAAGAAGAAAGAAAAAGAGAAAAAGAAGCACCGGGGATCGCGAAGAAGCCGCCCCGAAAGAAGATGTCCTTGAAATGGACGGCGTCGTGACCGAAACATTGCCGAACGCGATGTTCCGGGTGGATTTGGAGGGAGGCCATAATGTCCTCGCTCACATTTCCGGGAAGATGCGGATGCATTTTATCCGTATCCTCCCGGGTGACAGCGTGAAGGTGCAGCTCTCGCCCTATGACCTCACGCGCGGGCGAATCACGAGCCGCTACAAGTGAGGCCGCCTGGAATGAGGAAGGGCGCAAGCCGGGAGAGTGTCAGATGAAGGTTCGTGGCTCGGTCAAGCCAATGTGCGACAAATGCAAGGTAATCCGGCGCAATGGCGTGGTGCGCGTGATTTGCACCAATCCCAAGCACAAGCAGCGCCAGGGCTAGCGCCAGGAGGGAGAATACGATGGCACGTATCGCAGGCGTGGATGTTCCGAACGACAAGAACGTGGAAATCGCCCTGACGTATATCTACGGCATCGGGAGAACCTCGGCCAGGCGGATCGCCGCCGAGGCCAGAGTCGACGGCATGACGAAGGTGCGCGATTTGACGGAGCCGCAGCTTCAGTCGATCCGCGAGATCATCGAGCGGGGCCATCAGGTCGAGGGCGACCTCAGGAGCCGCACCTCGATGAACATCAAGCGCCTCATGGATATCGGCTGCTACCGCGGGCTGCGCCACCGGCGCGGGCTCCCGGTCCGCGGCCAGCGGACGCACACCAACGCGCGCACCCGGAAGGGCCCCCGCAAAACAGTCGGGGCGAAGGGCAAGAAGTAGCCCGATCGCGGAAAAAGGAGGATAGAGGTGGCGCAGGCAGGCAAGGGAAAACGAACCAGCAAGCGGCGCAAAGAGCGCCGGGCCGTCGGAAAGGGTCAGGCGCACATCATGGCGACTTTCAACAACACCATGATTTCGATCGCCGATGCGGCGGGCAACGTGGTGTGCTGGTCCTCGGCCGGAGAGCAGGGCTTCAAGGGTTCGCGCAAGAGCACGCCCTACGCCGCCCAGATGGCGGCTGCGGAAGTGGCCAAAAAAGCGGCGGACATGGGCGTAACCTCTGTCGAAGTGTACGTGAACGGTCCGGGCTCCGGGCGGGAAGCGGCCATCCGCTCGCTCGCCGCCGCCGGGATCGAAATCAGCTTGATTCGTGACGTGACGCCGATTCCGCACAACGGTTGCCGCCCGCGTAAGCGGCGCCGGGTGTAGCAGGAAACGGCGTTCGGCCAGGAGGTAAGAAAGCATTGGCGCGTTATAACGATTCAGTTTGCCGGCTCTGCAGGCGAGAAGGCGTGAAGCTCTTCCTCAAGGGCGATCGCTGCCTCGGGGACAAGTGCTCCTTCGAAAAACGGAGCTTTCCGCCGGGCCAGCACGGCGCGGCCCGAACCCGCGGAAAAGTGAGCGATTACGGCCAGCAGCTTCGCGAGAAGCAAAAGGCCCGCCGGGTGTATGGCGTGCTGGAAGGTCAGTTCCGCCACTACTACGAGATTGCGACAAAGACGCGGGGCGTTACCGGCGATGAATTGTTGCAACTCCTGGAAAGGCGGCTCGACAACGTCGTCTACCGGGCCAGTTTTGCTGACTCCCGGAGCCAGGCGCGGCAGCTCGTGACGCACAACCACATCCGGGTGAACGGCAAGAAGGTGAACCGACCCACCTTTTCGGTCCGAAAAGGGGATGTCGTCGAGATCAAGGAGAAGAGCCGGAAGCTCGAGTTGATTCAGCGGAGCGCCGAGAAGGGCAAGGCCCGCGGCCTTCCCGGGTGGCTGGATGTGGATCTGGCCGATCTGAAAGCGCGCGTGCTGGAGCTTCCCGCACCGGCGGACCTGCAGATGGAGATCGACGCACAGCGAATCGTCGAGCTCTACTCAAAGTAGCGTGATACGGCCGGGAGGACAGTGCCCGGCGTGGATATCGTTTCTGATTACCGAATTCGCCGAACGGAGGCCGAGGGCCCATGACCCTGAACGCCGATCTGGTTAAGCCAAGTTCCCTGGAAACGAGCAAGGACGGTTTGAATGACACTTTCGGCCAGTTTCTCGCCGAACCGCTTGAAAGAGGCTACGGAACCACGCTGGGCAACGCCCTGCGCCGGGTGATTCTCTCTTCACTCCGCGGCGCCGCTTTTACGGCGGTGCGCATCGAGGGCGTGTACCATGAATTTTCCACCATCCCGGGCGTGATGGAGGATGTGACCGACATCATCCTGAACCTGAAAGACGTGGTCATTCAGATGGATGACGACATGACCCGGCATCTCAGCTACAAGCATTCGGGCTCGGCGGTGGAGTTCAAGGCCGGCGACCTCGAGGGCAGCGGGGTGCGGGTGCTCAACCCGGAACAGCACATCGCCACCCTGAACGAGGAGGCCAACTTCGAAATCGAGGTGGTGGCGAACATCGGCCGCGGCTATGTGCCCGCCGAGCGGAACGCGCAGCTCAACGAGCTGGGTCCGCAGTACATTCCCATCGATGCCGTCTACTCCCCGATCCGCAAGTGCAACTTCAAGGTGGAAAAGACCCGGGTGGGCGATCTGACCGACTACGACAAGCTCATCCTTGATGTGACGACCGACGGATCGATCGCTCCGATGGATGCCGTGGCCCACGCCGCCAAGATCCTCAAGGACAACCTCCAGATCTTCATCAATTTCGAGGAAGAGGTGGTCGAGATGAAGCTTCCCGAGGTGGACGAGCAGCGCTCGGTCCTCATCGAGAACCTGAACCGGAGCGTGGAGGAGTTGGAGCTGTCGGTCAGGAGCTATAACTGTCTGAAAAATGCGCGGATACAGACAATCGGCGAACTGGTCCAAAAGTCCGAGTCCGAGATGCTCCGGACGCGGAACTTCGGGCGCAAGAGCCTCAACGAGATTCGCGAGATTCTCACCGAGATGGGCCTCTCGCTCGGAATGGACCTGAGCCAGTTGAACGTCTCCCGCGATGAGCTGGGAGCCTCGGCCCAGGAAATGGAGTAGGGGGAAACGAAATGCGACACCGATGGCATGGCCGGAAGCTGGGCCGAACCTCCAAGCACCGCATCGCGATGACCCGCAATCTAGTCACCTCGCTCCTGGACGAGGAGCGGGTGCAGACCACGCTCGCAAAGGCGAAGGAAGTGCGGCGCCACGCCGAGCGCATCATCACCGTCGGCAAGCGCGGCTCCCTGCACGCGCGCCGTCAGGCGGCGGCCTACCTCCGCCGGGCGGATGTGGTGCAGAAGCTGATGGAAACCATCGCCCCGCGCTATGCCGAGCGGCCCGGCGGCTACACCCGCATTTTGCGGCTGCCCAACCGCCAGAGCGACGCCGCCCCGATGGCCATCCTCGAACTCGTGGATCGGGACACCACCCGGGAAGAGGCCGTTCTTGAGCGCCGGCGCCAGAAGCACGAGGCGGCGGGCGAGGCTTCCTGAGGCGGCGGAATCTTCAGCTCCAAAACGGGAGGACGGCCGGCTGGCCAAGTCCTCCCGTTTTTTTATTCTGAAGCGTGCGGGGACGCACTTCTTCCGGCGAGGGGAAAACATGGCGGCTGAAAGAGCCCGGCCCGATGCGAACGGCTGTTTCGTCTGCGGGTCCGAAAATCCGATCGGCCTTCGGCTGGCGTTTCGCCTCGAGGGGGATGTCTGCCGCTCCGAGTTCACCCCCGGCCCCCATCACCAGGGCTATGACGGCGTGACCCACGGCGGCATTCTTTACAGCGCCCTCGATGACGTGATGGCCAACTGGCTCTTTCTCCAGGGGACGCGGGCCTACACCGCCCGCTGCGAGGTCCGCTACCGCGATCCGGTACCGGTGGGAACCCCGCTTCACCTCGAGGCGCGGATGCTCCGCAAAAAAGGCCGCTTCGTCATCCTCGAGGGAAAAGCCACCCGCGCCGAGGGCGGCGCCCCCGTGGCCGAGGCCGAAAGCACGTTTCTCGTAGTCGAGGAGGGAGGCCAGCCATGATTGTCGGTCTGCCCGCCGAGATCAAAAAGGACGAGTACCGCGTCGCCCTCGCGCCGGCGGCGGTCGAGGCCATCACCTCGGCCGGCCATAGCGTTCTGGTCGAAAAAGGGGCGGGCCTCGGGGCGGGCATCACGGATGATGAATTCAGACAGGTGGGTGCCCGCATCGTGCGGAGCGCCGATGCGCTCTGGCGCCGGGCGGAAATGATCGTCAAGGTGAAAGAGCCGCTCCGGCCCGAGTTCGCCCAGATGCGCGAGGGACAGCTCCTTTTCACCTTCTTGCATCTGGCGGCGGCCCGCCCGCTTGCCCGCGAGCTCATCCGGCGCAAGATCCGGGCGGTGGCCTTCGAGACCGTCCAGATGGCGGACGGGGCGCTGCCCCTCCTCCAGCCGATGAGCGAGATCGCGGGCCGGATGGCGGTGCAGGAAGGGGCCAAGTACCTCGAAAAGCCCATGGGCGGCCGGGGGATTCTTCTCGCCGGCGCCCCGGGGGTGGCCCGCGGCAACGTGGTGATCCTCGGCGCGGGCATGGTCGGGATGAACGCGGCGAAGATCGCCTCGGGCCTCTACGCGGGAGTCACCGTTCTCGACATCAACCACACCCGGCTCCAGTACATCGACGATATCTTCGCGGGAAGGGTGAAGACCATCGCCTCGACGCGCTTTTCCATCCGCGAGGTGATCCGCGAGGACGACCTGGTGATCGGCGCGGTCCTCATTCCCGGCGCGCGCGCGCCGGTGCTCATCACCCGGAAGCTGCTCAAGGAGATGCCCACCGGCTCCGTCATCGTGGACGTGGCGGTGGATCAGGGCGGCTGCGTCGAGACGATCAAGCCGACCTATCACTCCAAGCCCACCTATGTCGTGAACGGCGTCATCCACTACGGGGTGACCAACATGCCGGGCGCCGTTCCGCGCACGAGCACCTTCGCGCTCTCGAACGCCATTCTTCCCTACGCGGTGGAACTCGCGAACGAGGGCTTGGAGGACGCCATCCGGAACCATCCCGAACTCGCCGCGGGGCTGAACGTGGCGGAGGGAAAATTCACCCACCCCGCCGTGGCAGGTGCCCTCGGGGCGAAGTACACCCCGCCGGGGGAGGTGTTTTAGGGTAATTTTGTATTCTTCGGAGATTAAAAATATCTGTGGACGATTTTAGTGATTGGTCGTGGGTCAGTTTGCACAACGGACCCGTGGTGTCATTCCGAAGGAGCGCAGCGACTGAGGAATCTGCTGT
>JAQBZT010000099.1 GCA_027622355.1 bacterium
GGCCCTCCGTGAAATTCCGGGGTCGTCCGGGATGAGCGGAATAGTTGATTTGAAGATGGGATTGATCTTATTCTGGCTGAACGGTAATTGAATTCGCAGCCCTCCATGAATCGACAGGTTGAGGGAATCCCCCAGTGTCTGCGTCCGAATCGCCTTCCGTACCGGAGGAAAAGCTGAAGCGCCGCGGGGTGATGATCACCCTGGCGATGGCGGCCGGGCTGGTGGCCAGCTACGGGACCGCAGCCTTCTACGGCCTCCGCTACCTGTTCGGCAGGCAGGCGCCCGCCCGGAAGATCAATGTGCTGGTCGCGGCGCTGACCGATGTGCCCGAGGGCGGCAGCCTCCTCCGGGAAGACCTCGCGGGCCGGAAATTTCTTCTCGTTCGCCGGGGGGCGAGCGTCCGTGCGTTTTCCACCACCTGCACCCATCTCGGCTGCCAGGTCCACTGGAAGCCGGAGAAGAAGATTTTCTTCTGCCCCTGCCACGACGGCGTGTTCGACGCGGACGGCAACCCCGTTTCGGGACCGCCGCCCTCTCCGCTGGCCCAGAGCCCCGTGGAAATCCGCGGCTCCAGCATCTTCGTCTCCATGCCCGAGGCCTGAGCCGTGTCCGAGAAACTCGCTGGCTGGATCAATGAGCGCATTCCCTTCGAGTGGGGGATTCTCCGGAAATCCCTCGACGAGCCCATCCCGCGCCACATGCACAAATGGTGGTTCTGCCTGGGGGGGACCCCG
Organism: bacterium; assembly: GCA_027622355.1. Lineage (NCBI taxonomy): Bacteria > bacterium. Next base: position 735 of record JAQBZT010000099.1, read on the forward strand.
CTCTACCTTTTCGTCATCCAGATCCTGAGCGGAATCGCCCTTGCCATCTACTATGTCCCCGAGCCCGGAGCGGCCTTCGAGTCGGTTCGCTACATCACCCGAGAAGCCCCCTTCGGCTGGTGGGTGCGGGGGGTTCACCGCTGGTCGGCCGAGTTGATGGTTGTGTCGGTGATTCTCCACATGATCCGGGTGTTCTTCACCGGCGCCTACCGCCGGCCCCGCGAGCTGAACTGGTTCATCGGCATGGGGCTCCTCGTCGCTGTTCTTACGTTCGGATTTTCGGGTTACTCGCTCGTCTACAACCAGCTCTCCTACTGGGCCACCGTGGTGGGTGCCAACATCACCTCGGCCGTGCCGCTGGTCGGAGAATTTGCGGGGGGCTTTCTCCGCGGCGGGCCCGAGATCACCGCCAACACCCTCACGCGCATGTATATCCTCCATATCGTGGTGTTGCCGGTGGCGACCATCGCCCTGATCGCGTTCCACCTGTTCCTGCTCCGCCTGCACGGCGTCAGCGAGCAGGAAGAGGGGGCGAAGGAAGGCGCCGGAGAAGAATCTGGGCGATTCTTCCCATTTTACCCCGATCATCTCATGACCGAGCTGACCGTCGGTCTATTCCTGATCTTTCTCATCAGCCAGCTGGCCATCATTTTCCCGGTCGGTCTCGGCGAGCCGGCCAACCCCGCTGTTACGCCTGCGCACATCAAGCCCGAATGGTATTTCTACCCGGTCTTCAGGTATCTCAAGTTCTTCTCCTTCAAGGTCGGGATTGTCAGCGTCGTATTTTTCGCGGCAGGCATGTTCGCTTGGCCCTGGATTGACGCCGCGATCGAGCGGCGCCTGCCGGGGCGGAACGTGAGCTTCTACTTCGGAATCGCCGCCGCCGTGACGATGATCATGCTCATCCTGATGGAAGGACTCTCGGGACGGGTGGCTTTCTTCACTCTGTTTTTCGCGATTGCCGTTGCCGTGGTTATCGCATTGTTTATATTGAAGGGCCTATTGAAACAGTGAACGGAGGAATCTTCTTGTGAATTTACGGGCCAAGCAGGTGGCGGTGGCGGTGATCAGCCTCTTTTTCCTGGGTTCGCTAATCACCGTGGGATATATCGAGAGCGAGCGCCTTCTCCCCGAGAAAAAGGCGAAACCGGCGGTCACGAAAAAGAACCTGAGCTGCATGAATTGCCACGCCGAAAAATCCCCGGCCGTCGTCGCCCAGTGGAAGGACAGCCGCCACGCCGCCCTCGGCGTCGGGTGCATGGACTGCCACGAGGCCAAAAAGGGTGATCCCGACGCCTGGGAGCACGAAGAGGCGCTCATGGCTATCATCCCCACCCCGAAGGACTGCGCCCGCTGCCATGAGCAGCAAGCCGAGGAATTCGCCGCAAGCGCCCACGCCAAGGCCACCGAGAACGTCGCCCCCCTCGGCAGTTTTCGCGGCGCGGCCGCCGGGGAGGGTTCCGAGGCGATCGGGGGCTGCCAGAAGTGCCACGGAAATACGGTGAAGGTTCTCAAGGGCGGAACGCTCGATCCCGCCACCTGGCCCAACGCCGGCGTGGGCCGGACCAATCCCGACGGCAGCAAGGGCTCGTGCAACGTCTGCCACGCGCGCCATCAGTTTGCTCCCGCCCAGGCCCGCCAGCCCGAGGCCTGCGCCAAGTGTCACATCGGCCCGGAGCATCCCCAGATCGAGTCCTACGGCGAATCGAAACACGGGCTCCTGGTCCGCTCGCGCATCGACGAGATGAACCTGGCCAGCACTGAGTGGATCGCCGGCAAGAACTACAGTGCCGCGCCCACCTGCGCGACCTGCCATATGAGCGCGACCAAGAGCCTGCCCGTCACCCACGACGTAGGGGAGCGGGTGGCCCGGGCCCTTGGGCCGATCGTCTCCAAAAAGCGCGAGAACGGAGAGAGAAAGCGCAAGAACATGATGAGCGCGTGCAACGCTTGCCACGGGCCCGAATACACGAAAGCCTACTTCGCCCAGTCCGACAAGATCCTCGATCGCTACAACGAAAAATTCGCCGGCCCGGCAGAGAAAATCATGGAGGCGCTGAGGCGCGAGGGGAAGCTCACGCCCGTGCTCTTCGACGAGAAGATCGAGTGGGTCTTCTTCGAGCTTTGGCACCACGAGGGTCGCCGCGCACGGAAGATCGCCCATCTTTTCAAATACAAGTTCCTCCCCGAGGCCGAGAGACTTTCCCCGGGGATCGCGGGGCGTTTCGTGAAAGGGCCATAAGCGAAACGCCGCCGAGCGATCCGGGGTGTTGCTACATGATTTTTTTGGGGAGAGAATAGCCGCCGGAAGAACCCTAGCGGATTCCTTTGCTTTTTTTCTACGTCGAGACATTCCCGGAAATGGAAAATTTCTCCCATACTGTGCTGATCGTCGAAGACAATTCGCAGCTTCGCGAGATGTTTTGCGAAGTGTTCGAGGGGCACTCCTGCCGACCGCTCCCGGCCAAAAACTTCAATGAAGCCAAAGAACTCCTGGGAAGCCAAAGGGTGGATTTGGCGGTCATCGATTACTGGCTGCCCGACGGGAACGGCGTGGATCTGGTCCGGCACATCAAAAAGGCGCAGCCGAACGCCCAAATTCTCTTCGTGACGGCGACCAGCTCGGACAAACTCGAACTCGACGGCCTTCGGAACGAGGTGTTTGCCTTTCTCCCCAAGCCCGCTGATGTGAAAATTTTGTGGTCGAATGCACGGCGGGCGCTGAGCCTGGGGCATCTCTCGCAGGAGAACAAGGCGCTTCAGGGCGATGTCCAGCAGTACTACCGCGAACTGGATTTCGGTCGGCGCGAACTCGATGCCGTCAAGCAAATCGCCGCGCTCACCAGCGACACAGAAGATTTCCGATTGCACGTACCCGAAGCCCTGGCCATTCTGCAGGGCGCCGTCGGCGAGGGGGCGGCGCTGACCTTCCACGCGGCGTTTCGCTCGGAAAACAGCCTGGTACTTTCCCAGTGTTGCGGAATCTCGGCCGAGGAAGAAGAGGCTTTGTCCGCGCTCGATTTCGACGGCGGCCTGGTCGGAAAAGCAGGCAGCAGCCGGAAGATGGTGGCCGCCGAGGATTTCGGCGGCCTCCCCCTTGGGTTGCGTCCCCACTCGGATGAACCCGTCGCACCCGCTTCCTTCAAGAAGGCGGTTATTTATCCGGTAGGGCTGCGGAACCGGATTCTGGGTGTTCTGCTGATGCTGTTCCGGGATGAGGGCACTTTTCTCGAGGAGGAACTCGCCCTCTACGGTTCGCTGGGCCGTCTTTTCAGCATCTCGATGGAAAACTCATTTTTGAACGAACGGGCGATGATTGACGGGCTGACCACCCTCTACAACCGCGGATATTTCGACGAGCGGTTTGCGGAAGAGTTGAGCCGCGCCCAAAGACATGGGCACGAGGTGACGCTGTGTCTGGCGGACCTGGACAATTTCAAGGCCATCAACGATACCTACGGGCATCTCGTGGGCGATCGCGTGCTGCACGAGGTGGCGCGCTGCTTCAAGGTGCAGTTGCGGACATCGGACTTTGCTGCACGCTATGGGGGAGAGGAATTCGTGCTCATCCTTGCGGAAACCTCCCTTGAGGGCGGCGCCCTGGCGGCGGAGAAAATCCGCAAAGCCATCACAGATATGGTGTTCGAGGTCAGCCCGGACCCCGACGAGGATCTGCTTCAGATCACCTGCAGCTTCGGGATTTCGGCATATCCCGTGCACGGGGGCACGCAGGAGAATGTGATTCATCAGGCGGACCGGGCGCTCTATCGGGCTAAGGCCGAGGGTGGAAACAAGGTGGTCTCCGCCTGAGCGGCCCTTCGGCGTTTTTGCGGGGAAGGGATGATGCAGGAGCGCAAGATACGGATTCTGGTGGCCAAGCCGGGGCTCGACGGTCATGATCGCGGCGCCAAGGTGGTGGCCCGCGCCCTGCGGGATGGGGGCATGGAGGTGATCTACACCGGCCTTCGCCAGACGCCGGCGCAGATTGTCTCGGCCGCCCTGCAGGAAGACGTGGACGCGATCGGCCTATCGGTCCTCTCCGGGGCGCACCGCCATTTGTTTGTCCAGGTCCGCGAACTTCTCCGCAAGGAGGGGATGGATGATGTCATCCTTTTCGGCGGCGGAATCATCCCCAATGAGGATATCGGCGATCTGAAAAAAGAAGGGGTGGACGCCATTTTCACGCCCGGCACCTCGCTGGAAACGATCGTCGCCTATGTACGGGAAGCTGTCGGTAAAAAATGGGCAAGTGAAAACGCATGATATGTGACAAGGCCGGAAGAGGAGGCGCCCTTCTCCTCTTTGTGCTGCTCGCCGCCGGGTGTTCGGTTTCAGAAAAGGCGGAGAAACCGGCCTCTCCTGAAGCGCCTTCAAAGCCGGCGCCCGAGTCCCCATCCCAGGCCCTTTCGCTCTACAACCGGGCGATTGAGGAGGTGCGCGCCGGCCGCCTCGGCGCGGCCGTCCCCCTTTTGCAAGGCACCCTGCGGGCGCAGCCTGATCTTTATCTCGCGCACTTGGCCCTCGGGGACATCTACCGGAAGCAGGGGAAGCGAAAAGAGGCACGCCTGGCCTACCGCCGCGTGCTCGCCCTCAAGCCCGATCATCCCGAAAGCCATGTCGCCTTGGGACAGCTGGCCGAGACGGCCCGCAGTCAGGAACTCGCCCTCCACCACTATGAGAAAGCGGTTCGTGCCCGGCCCGAATTTTTCCTGGCGCGGTTTCGCCTGGGCGTTCTCCGGTTTCACCGGAAGCAATACGCCGCTGCCGTGTCGAATCTGCGCGTTGCGGCCCGGCTCCGCCCGGAGCACAGCGGCGCGCGCTACTGGCTTTGGCTGAGCTTGGCCGAACGGGGCGAAGCGGCGGACTGGGAGGTCGCCCTGGGCCGGAAAATAGTTGTCTCGGGGGACACTACCCCGGTCACCTATTACCGGGGGCGGGCCGCCGCCCTCTATCGTGCGAAGCGGTATGAGGCCGCGCTAGAGACGATCCAGCGGGCGGTGGGCGTGAATCCGAACTGGCGCGACCCGCGCTGGAAAATCGTCCTGGATGAAATGGCCCGGTACAAAAGGGCAATCGAAAGGGCCGGAAATTTGACCGGAAAATGAGGCGGTGATAGTTTCCCTTGGCGGGTCCGGCTGCCTTTTGTTGATTTTCATCCCGAGGGTTTGAAAACGGAAATGATCTCTCGAAGCCATCTCATTATGTACGTCCTGTTGGCAGCCCTCCTGGCCGGCTGTACAGAATCCCCCATCGAGCGCGCCGTGAAGGGAAAGCTGCTTCCGAGCGAGGCAAACATCGCGGTGAACGATTACTGCAAGAGCTGCCACGTGCATGCGTCGCTTGATCCGAAAAAACATGTGGAACAAGTCCAGCCGAAGTTTCCGAAAAATCACGAGTTGCGCTCCGCGACGAACTGCCTCCAGTGTCACAGCATCCGCCTGGCCAATATTTTCCGGAAAGAAGATCGCTCCACCACCCGGCCGCACGGAAAGGTGATTGACCTGGCCGAGGTGCCCCGTCCCTCCGATCAGCCCGCTCCCAGACCGAAGGCCGCCGCGCCAGAAGCGGAGAATCCGAAGAAAAAAAACAGGAAGTGGTATTTCTTCTATCTTTTCTGAGTCGGGTCCAGCCAATCCCGCAGTCCGTCTCCCAGTAGATTGAGCCCCATCACCGTCAGCGCGATCGCAATGCCGGGGAAGAGAGTGAGATGCGGCGCGATGAGCAGGAAGTCTCTGCCCTCGGCCAACATCGCCCCCCAGCTCGGCGTGGGGGGCTGCACACCCAATCCGAGAAACGAAAGCCCCGCCTCGGCGATGATGGCGCCCGCCATCCCGAAGCTCGCTTCGACGATGAGGGGGGAGAGCAGGTTCACCAGCATGTGCCGGTAGAAGATGCGGAGGGCGCTCCCGCCCGCCGCCCGCGCCGCCGTGACGTATTCCTGCTCGCGCAGAGAGAGAACCTGCGCGCGCACCAGGCGCGCGTAACCGACCGATCCGAAAGCGACCAGCGACAAGGCGACATTCATCAGGCGGGGCTCGAGGACCGACATGATGGCGATGGCGAGGAGAATGCCGGGAAAGGCGAGAAAGATGTCGGATATCCGCATGATCAGCTCATCCCAGAGCCCGCCGGCCCAGCCGGCGATGGCCCCGGCGATCAGGCCGATCAGAACGGAAAACGAAACGGCCGAGACGCCGACGAGAAGTGAGACGCGTGCGCCGTAAAAAATGCGGCTCGCGATGTCGCGGCCGAGTTTGTCCTGTCCCATCGGATGGAGCCAGCTCGGCGCGGAAAGCCCCCCTGGGAGATACTGGAGGCCGGGGTCGAACGCGGAGAGAAGCGGTGCGAGGGCGGCTGTGAGGATGAGGGCGCACAAAATGCCCGCTCCCAGGTAGATGGCGGCGCCCCGGCGCATCTCAGCCGAGCCTCACGCGGGGGTCGAGCCAGGCGTAGGCCAGATCGGCCAGGAAGTTGGCGGCGACATAGGCGCCGGCGATCAGGAGGACGCAGCCCTGCACGAGGGGATAGTCCCGCGCCGCAATGGCCTGGATGGTGAGGCGGCCGATGCCGGGCCAGGCGAAGACGGTCTCGGTGATGATGGCGCCCGAGAGGAGCGCGCCCAGTTGCAGGCTCAAGATGGTGATGAGGGGGAGGCAGGCGTTCCGAAGGGCGTGCACCCAGATGACTTTGCGCTCGGAGAGCCCTTTTGCCCGGGCGGTGGAGAGATAGTCCTGCGGAAGCACTTCGAGCAGGCTCGCCCGGGTCATGCGCATCAAGATGGCGGAGAGCGCCGCCCCCAGCGTCACGGCGGGCAGCACGAGGCTCAGGAAGCCCGAGCGCCCCGAGACAGGGAACCATCCGAGATGGATCGAGAAGAAAATGATGAGGAGCGGACCGATCCAGAAGACCGGCAGGCTCGCGCCGAGGATGGCGAGCCCCCCCGCGGCGAGGTCCGCGAGCGAGCCCGCGCGCCGGGCGGCGAGGATTCCCAGCGGAAGGGCCAGGGCCAGCGCCACGGCGATGGCCGCCCCCGCCAGCTCGAGCGTGGCCGGAACCCGCTCGGCTATGACCGAGAGGACCGGTCTTTTCTGGTGGAGCGAGTTGCCCAGGTCCCCGCGGAGGATTCCGCCCAGAAACTCGCCGTACTGGACAATGAGCGGGCGGTCGAGACCGAGCGAGCGGCGGAGTGCCTCGCGCTCGACGGGGCGCGCGGTCTCACCGAGCATCAGGTCCACCGGGTCCCCGGGAATGATGTGGGTGACGGCGAAGACAAGGGTCGAGACCCCCCACAGGACGGGGATGAGAAGCGCGATGCGCCGGAGGATGTAGCGCCGCATTTTAGCGCCCTCCCTTTCCGGCATTTTCGATGCGGGCGCCCGCGAGGGAGATCAGGTCCTCGTCGGGGTAGACGCGGTAGCCGCGGATGCGGCGGCGATAGGCGGCCACGTTCACGGTGTGCCAGAGGTGGATGTAGGGAAGCTCGGCGGCGAGAATGCGCTGCACCTCATGGTAGAGCGGGGCGCGATCTTCGGGGTCGGGAAGCTTGCGAGCGCGATCGAGGAGGTCGTCCACCCGCGTGCTCCGGTAGCGCCCCCGGTTGAGGCCCTTTGGGGGTGTGTAGTCGCCGTGAAAGATGAAGCGGTAGATGTCCGGGTCCGAGATGCCCACCCAGGTGAGGCTGTACATCTGGAAATTTCCGGAGCGGATGTCGCCGAAGAACGTTCCCCACTCATACGCACGGACGCGCACTTCGATTCCCACCCGCCGGAGTTGATCTGCCAGGACGGTGGCGACGCGGCGGCGAAGCTCGTTTTGCGATGTTTTGAAGACGAGCGAGAAGCGTGGGCGCGGTCCCGCGCCGTCAGGGTCGGGCAGTCCCGCCGCATCGAGCAGGCGCATCGCCTTTGCCGGGTCGTGGGCGAGCTGCGGGAGCCCCGCCGCATGGGCCCAGTGTGCCCGGGGAAGCAGGCTGTCGGCCTCGGTGGCCAGCCCCTTGAGGATGTAGCGGATGATGGGCCCCCGGTCGATGGCATGGGCGATGGCGCGCCGCACATCCGGCCGGCGGAGGATCGGGTCCTCCATGTTGAAGCCGATGTAGGTGAAGTTGGTGCCGGGGCGGCGCTGGATGCGGATGCGCGGGTTTCCCTCGAGGCGGGGGAGGATGTCGGGCGTGAAGGCATTTTGGATAAAGTCGATCCCGCCGCGCTCGAGCTCGAGGATGCGGATGGTTTCCTCGGGGAGGACCCGGAAGATCAGGTGATCGTAGGCCGGGGGCCCATTGTAGTGGGCGGGGTTGGCCGCGAGTTCGATGCGCTCATCGGCGAGGAAGCGGACGAAACGGAAGGGGCCCGAGCCGATGGGCGCCTTTCCGAACCGGCGGCCTGCCCCGCGCGCGCTCTGCGGGATGATGCCGATGAGGAGGGATTCCATGAAGGCGGCGGCGGGTTCCTTGAGATGGAAGATGACCTCATCGGGGGCGGGCGTCTCGATGCGATCCAGTTCCTTGAGGCCGGC
>JAQBZT010000100.1 GCA_027622355.1 bacterium
TGGTCGGCATCGAGGGCTTGCGGTTGCGCGTCGTGAAGGAGGGATGAGATGAACCTGGGTCTGGTTGTGGTTGTCGTTGTCGTGGCGCTTTTTCTGCTCAGCGCCATCCGAGTTCTCAACGAATACGAAAGGGCGGTGGTCTTCCGGCTGGGCCGTTTTTCCGCCACCAAGGGGCCGGGCCTGATCATCTTGCTGCCCGTCATTGACCGGATGGTCCGCGTCGGCCTCCGCCTCGTTACGATGGACGTCCCGCCGCAGGACATCATCACGAAGGACAACGTGTCGGTGAAGGTGAACGCGGTGGTCTACTTCCGGGTGTTGGTTCCCGAGAAGGCGGTGATCGAGGTGGAGGATTTCCTCTACGCGACCAGCCAGCTGAGCCAGACGACGCTGCGGAGCGTTCTTGGGCAGATGGATCTGGACGATTTGCTCTCCGAGCGGGAAAAGATCAACCAGCAGCTCCAGGAGATTCTCGATCTCCACACTGATCCCTGGGGGATCAAGGTCTCCACCGTGGAGGTCAAGCACGTTGATCTTCCCCAGGAGATGCAGCGGGCCATCGCCCGCCAGGCCGAGGCCGAGCGCGAGCGGCGGGCGAAGGTCATCCACGCCGAGGGTGAGTATCAGGCGAGCGAGCGCCTCGCCCAGGCCGCCACGACGCTCGGCCGGGCGCCGGGGGCGCTCCAGCTGCGCTTTCTCCAGACCCTGACCGAGGTGGCGGCCGAGAACAATTCGACGATCGTCTTCCCGCTTCCCATGGAACTGCTCCGCGGGTTCGCCGACACGAAGGACAGCCAGTAGGCTTCCGGCGGCGAGGTGACCCCGGGCGGATCGCTCAGCGGCGGGGGCGGCCGTAGGAATCGGGATCGGGGATGGCCGGCAGGAGCCGGTTCGGCGGCTCCAGATCCCGCCGCTTCGGATCGAGGAATTCATCCCCCCATACCCCGCGCCGGAAGCGCTTGGCGGTGTTTTCGGCCTCGATGAGGCGGTCGCGGTAGCGCACGTTCGGGTGCTTGACGACGGCCCGGGCATAGCCGCTCACGATCATGAGTTCGTTCACCATCGTCCCGTCCGCGAGAAAGATGTAATAGCGGGGCATCCCGGATTCATCCACCAGCCTTTCATCCACTTCCAGCTCGACCGAGCGGCCCTCGAGGAGACGCCGGAGAAAAACGGCCGACTCGCGTCCGCCGCGCGCGGAGCGGGAGGGCGCGGCGACGCCCAGAAGGCCGGAGCGCAGGCCGCCCTCCATCTGGAAGCTCTCCCCGTCGAGGACCCGGACGATGCGGGCGCGCAGGCGCTTGTGTCCGTTCTCCGCATTCGCGGATGAGAGGAGCGCGAGGAAGGCGAGTGCCAAAGCCGCTGCCAAAGCCGCGAGCGGGAGGCGGCCCGCGGAAAGAAGGCTGGATATCGGATTGCGGTGAGGGGCGCGCACGCAAACTCTCCGGAGGATGAAGGTGGCCGCGACATTTTAAACGAGAAAAAACCGTCCAGCCATTTTAACTCCGGGCGGCGCATGATCTCTGGTGTGGGGGAAGAAAATGCCAGTTTTTTGGCAGTTTCGCCGCCGGGGTGGCCGGACATGCCCGGAAGCCCCTTTTATTTCAAATGGTTAATATGACCCCTCATGCGGCACGCCTTCTGCATTCATCCGGGGTGGATGGGTCCCCCCCCACGGCATGCCGGCGGCGGCGCGGGGTGGACCCCACAAGCAGGAGATGCAGAAGATGACGCAAAAATGGAATGAAGGAAAGGGGGATGTCCGGGGCACTTGGGCGCTGGCCGCGGTTTTCGCGCTCGGCCTGATGGTGCCCGCCCTTGCCTTTGGCGCGGAGGCCAAAAGCATACCGGTCCCCCAGATTCCCCGAAAGCAGATTCCGGGGGAGGTTCACCGCCGTCAGGCGCAGGCGTTCACGAAACGCCAGAAAAAGAACCGGCAGCTCGTCCAAAAAGCGAGAGGGGAGAGCACGGGGCTGAAGCGCGGCGGCACGGCGTACGAAAACTAGTGCTCTTTTCCCGGGGCGCGGTACCCGGCCCTTGCCGCCGTCCCGGCGGAGGAGAAGTACTGCCACCTGCGGGTGCACCGGAGGTCTTCATACCCTTGCGAGCCCGGCCGGTAGTACACCCGGTTCTGCCTGTCGCCGAGCACGCCTTTTGAGCGGCGCGCCCCGCCCGGAAGATTCCAGATGCCGCTCCTGCGGTGCTTCGCCAGTTTTTCCGCCCGGAGAAGGCGATTTTTTTCTTGCAGATCGGGCGGGTAGAAGCGCACCCGTGCCCAACCTTCCCGGACCATGATCTCGTTCACAAAGCCTGTGGGCCGGCCCGCGGCGTCGGACATATAGACATAGCGCAGCAGGCGGCCGTAGCGATCCGTGTCGCGGACATCCCGCCGCAGAAGGACGATTTTTCCCTCGACCAGTTCCCTGTTCCTTTCGGCCGCCTTTCGGCCGAGGCATTCGACCGGACGGCGCGGATGGTGAATCTCCGGGGTGTCCACTCCGATGTAGCGGACGCGGAGGCCGGACGCCAGCACGATCGTATCCCCGTCGATCACGCGGACCACGCGGGAGCGGGTGGTCTCCGGGGCGGCCGGGGCAGGCCATCCCGCCGCGAGCAGGAAGAAGAAAAAGAAGATGGCGGGGGGGGCTGTCGAGATTCCGTTTGGCATCGGGAAGGCTCAGGGCGGCCCGTGAATATTTATTTAATAAGTATATAGAAAAAATGAACAATTTGGGCCAATGCCGGGATCCGGCCGTTTTCTCCCGCGAAAGCGCAGGGGGCGGGGTTGTGGGAGGAAAAGCACCTGCTATGATTGGCTATCCGAAATTCATGGAGGGTAGGCGGTGGCCACCGTGGGCGGGCTGAAACAGGGCGAGCAGTTCGACGGCTTCTTCCGGGTACGCCAGCTGGAAGAGAGAAAAACCCGCGCGGGGAAGGCGTATCTCGACCTCCTGCTCGAGGATCGGACCGGTTCCGTCCCGGCGAAGGTGTGGGAAGTGGGGACCCAGATGCAGGGCTCCATTGAGCGGGGTGATTTCGTCAAGGTCAGGGCCCTGGCCGAGGACTACCGCGGCATCTTGCAGCTGCGCGTCCAGAGGATCCGCGCCGTGAACCAGAAGGACTACGACGAGGGCTTCGCGCCGGAGGACTGCATCGAGCAAACCCCCTTCGATGTGGAGGTGATGTGGGAGGAGTGCCGGAAGATCGCGGAGAGCTGCCACCCCGATGTCGCCGCGCTGCTCTTGTCCGTTTTCGATACCTGCGCCGACAAGATCCGTACCTGGCCCGCCGCCCAGCGCATCCACCACCCCTACCTCGGCGGCCTGCTCGAGCACACCCTCTCGGTCACCAAGACTTGTCTTTACCTGGCCGACAAGTACGAGATCTCGCGCGATCTGCTCGTGGCGGGGGCGCTGCTGCACGACATCGGGAAGCTCGATGAGCTCTCCGCCGCCACCGGGGGAAACTACACGGTCAAGGGGAGGCTGATCGGCCATGTCGTCCTGGGGCGGGACATCCTCCGCGATCACGCCGCGCGGCTCGGCCAGCTCCCCGAGGAGTTCCTCACCCTGCTCGAGCACCTCATCCTCTCCCACCAGGGGCTTCCCGAGTGGGGGACGGTCAAGGTGCCGATGATGCCCGAGGCCCTTCTTCTCCACTACGCCGATGACATAGACGCCAAGTTCAACGTCATGAGACGCGCCATCCTGCAGAACCAGAGCGATGAGGAATTCACCGAGCGCATCCCGATCCTCGCCCGCGCCCTCTACAAGCTGCGGCCCTACCTGCCGCAGGAAGAGCGCGATGGGGAGGAAGATGGCCTCCCGCCCGGGCCTCCTGAAGCGCCACCGGCCTGAGGCGGGCCCCCGTTTTCACCGCCGGCGCCTTGGCGGAACATCTTGCCGGTTTTCCTGCTTTCTCGAAAAAATCTGCCGGAAACTCCCGTCTCATCAGCCGCTTGGCGTCATGGGGCGGATCCCATAAGTATTTGTGTTTTATGGGTTAATGGACAGGTATCCGCGCGCCGCGCGGAACTCTCCCCTTGGCACGGAGAATGCATTTCGTTGTTTGCGCAAGGGCTTTTTTCGCCCGGAAACGGCCATTCCCGGATGGGTGCGGCGCAGGGAGCGGCGCAGGGAGAGAGGGCAAGATGAACTTCATCAAACAATGCGGCTACTGCTTCCGCCTGATGGACGAGGATGGGAAATACCATCAACTCGGCCTGGACGGAACGATATCCTGTCTTCAGGTGGGCACGACCTCCCGGCAGGAAGTGCCCATCACCCACGGCATTTGCTCGGACTGCTTCCAGAAAAATATCGCCAAGCTGCACGAGCCGGAGAGAAAAAAAGAGCGGATCAGCGACGGGATGCTGGCCCGGCTCGATTCTTTCCTGCACGGCTCGTCCCGCTCCGCGTAGCTTTTCCTCATTTTTTCAGACCGGCACATCATTTCAGCGCCGATCCATCTACTCTCGGCCACCTCTCTTCTGACTGGAAATGGGTGGGCGGAACCCGGTAGACTGCCGGATGCGGAAAGAGAGCTGAAACCCGCTCCCCTTCGGGACAGGAGATGCGCGATGGCCGATGTGGATGACATCCGGGACGGAAAAGACTACGGGGTCGGAATCCCCCAGCGGAGCGAGCCGTTTTTCCTCAAGGGCTCCGGCGCCCTGGACTGGGGGATGCAGAACCGCCTCGCACGGATATTCAGCCCCAAGACCGGCCGCACGGTGATGCTCGCCTTCGACCACGGCTACTTCCAGGGCCCGACGACAGGCCTCGAGCGCGTGGATCTGAGCATCCTGCCGCTCGCCCCCTACGCCGATGTGCTCATGTGCACCCGCGGGATGCTCCGCAGCACCATCCCGGCCGCGACGGGAAAGCCGGTTGTTCTGCGCTGCAGCGCCGGGCAGAGCGTTCACACCGAACTCTCGAACGAACTCGTGAGCGTGGACATCGAAGACGCCATCCGCCTCAACGCGGCGGCCATGGCGGCCCAGGTCTACATCGGGGCGGAGCATGAGCACAAATCCATCGCCAACGTCGTCAAGCTCATCGACACCGGGACGCGCTACGGCATCCCGACCCTCGCCGTCACCGGCGTCGGCAAGGACATGCAGCGCGACGCGCGCTACTTCGGCCTCGCCACCCGGATCGCGGCCGAGATCGGCGCCCACTACGTCAAGACCTATTTCGTCGAAGAAGGATTCGAGCGGGTCACCGCCGGCTGCCCCATCCCCATCGTCATCGCGGGCGGAAAGAAGCTGCCCGAGCTCGACGCGCTCGCCATGGCCTACAAGGCGGTCGATCAGGGGGCCGCGGGGGTGGACATGGGCCGCAACATCTTCCAGTCCGAATCGCCGGTCGCCATGATCCAGGCCGTCCGGGCGGTCGTCCACGAAAACGAGCGGCCCGACAAGGCCCACGATCTTTTCCTGACGCTGAAAGCGGAGCTGGCGGGGGTGCGCCGCAACGGCGCCGGCTAGATCACCCGCGGGTCGCCCCCATCGAGGGGCACCTGGGCGCCGGTCGTCTTGGCGAAGAGCGGCCCGCACATCTCGGCGGCCATCTCGGCCACATCCCGGCTCGTGATCTCGGCCTTGAGCAGGTTCCGCTGCTTGTATTCCTCCACCGTCATTCCGTAGTGCGCTGCGCGCGAGGCCAGAACCTCGGGCGTCCACACCCCGGTGTCGAAGACCGCGTCGGGGTGGATCGAGTTCACCCGGATGCCATCTTCGGCCCATTCCAGGGCGGCGATCCGCGCCAGTTGGTTGACCGCCGCCTTCGAGGCCGAATAGGCGGCCGCTCCCTTGCCGGGCGCGGCGACGTTCTTCGAGCCGATGACGACGACCCGCCCCTTTCCGGGCGCCGCGCGGAGAAGGGGATGGCACGCGCGCAGGAGGGCGAGGTTGGCGTCGAGGTTGATCCCCATCACCTTCCGCCACTCATCGTCAAGGAGCGCGGCGATCTCCCGGCTCGCGGGAAAGATGCCGGCGTTGAGGATCAGCATGTCGAGGCCCCCGAAGCGGCGCACCCCCGCATCGAGGGCGGCTTCCACCGCGTCCGCGCGGGTCACATCGCATGTGAGTCCGATGTAGTCCGTGCGATCATGAAGCCCTTCGACGGCGGGGTTGATGTCGAGCCCGACGACGGCGGCCCCCCGCGCGAGAAAAGACGCCGCGCAGGCTTTTCCGATGCCGGAGGCCGCGCCCGTCACCAGCGCCGCCTCGCCGGTGAATGGGGGCGGATTTTCCGGCTTGCGGAGCTTGGCCTGCCCCTGCCGCCAGTACTCGACATCAAAGCACTCCGCCTCGGACACGGACCGGAAGCCGCCCAAGGCTTCCGCGCGCAGGATGATGCCGATGGTGTGTTCGTAGATATCGCCGTTGACCCGCGCCTCGCGCGCCGTCCGCCCCGCGGCGAGAAGGCCGAGCTCGGGATCGAGCACAATCCGCGGGGCCGGGTCGAGCATGGCGGGCGGGGGGGCCTGCCGCCCTTTGTGGGCCTCGAAATATTCCACATAGCTTTTCCGGTAGGCCGCCGCATCGCGGCCGATCATCGGCAGCCGCTTGGTGTAGAGCACATGATCGGGGGTGGCGGGGCCCTTCCGGGCGAGCGCCTCGAGATCATCCCGGCGGGCGAAGGCCGCACCCTCCGCGCTCTCCTGCACGGAAAGAAGAAGGGGATGGCCGGCGGCCTCTGAGATTTCCCGCCGCAGGGCGGCGATCGCGCTCCGCCGCGAAGGTTCCGGCGTTCCGCCGGATGGGGAGGGAAGCGCCCACGCGCCCTTTTCCCTCAGATACGTCTCCGCCATCCCCACGAGTTCGATCATCCGCTCGTAGGATTCCCGCGCGCTCTCTCCGAAAGAGAACACCCCGTGGTGCATCAGGATGAGGCCGGTGGTCCCGGTGGATTTTTCTTTCCCGAAAGCCGCCGCCGCCTTGGCGAGCGCGAAGCCCGGCATGCGGTAGGGGACAACCACCACGGTATCCCTGTAAATTTCTCGAATTCGCTCGAGCCCGTTCTTCGTGTTCGTGATGGCGATCACCGCGTCGGCGTGGGTGTGGTCGGTGAACTTTCCGGGAAGGATGGCGTGGAGGAGCGCCTCGACCGAGGGGGCGGGCCGGTCCCGCCGCGCCATGGCGGCCCGCATCTCGTCCATCATCTCCGCGTCGGTGAGGGCATCGAGCTGAAGTATCTTTCGCAGGTGCGCGAGGCGCACCGAGGCGAAGTCCGCCTCCTCGATTCCGGCGAGGTCCGCCCCCGAGCCCTTGACGTAGAGGATTTCCTCCACCTCGCCGAAAATGTTTTTCTCGCTCGTCTTCAGCGAAGTGTTTCCGCCGCCGTGGAGCACCAGCGAAGGATCCCGGCCAAGAAGCCGGGAGGTGTAGACCCGCTGGCCCAGCTCGCCCGAAAATTCCGCGGCTTCCGCATCGTTCCACAGGCTTTTCATCCGGAACCTCTTACTCTTCCAGGGGATGATAGGTGAGCTCGCCCGAAGCGTCCGCTCCTCCGTCATCATCCCACGCTTCGCCCGCATACGCTTCATCCGGCGGCCGCTCATCCCAGACGGCCTCCTGCGCCTGCGAGGCGGTTTTTTCTTCCGGAGGGGATGGCGCAGGTGCCGGTCCCGGCGCCGCCCCGCCACGGAGCCGCTCGCTCAGGCGGCTCCATCTCCGGCGGACCTGGGCGTTCTTCACGGCGATGGCGACCGCCTTCTTGGTCCCGACGAAGACGGCCAGCTTCCTCGCCCGGGTGAGGGCGGTGTAGATAAGGTTCCGCTGGAGCATCGGGTAGTGCTGGGTGTGGAGCGGCACCACGACCGCCGGGTACTCGCTCCCCTGGCTCTTGTGGACGGTGACGGCGTAGGCGTGCATCACCTCGTCGAGGCTGCCGGCGGTGTGCTCGATTTCCACCCCGTCGAAGGCCACGCGCAGAACGCCCGCCTCGGGGTCAACCTGGCGAACGAGGCCGATGTCGCCGTTGAAGACGTTTTTTTCATAATTATTCCGCACCTGGATGACCTTGTCGCCGGGGCGGAAGGTGCGCCCCCCGCTCCGGAGCACAGGCCCGCCCGCGGCGGGGTTCAGCGCTTCCTGAAGGCGGGCGTTGAGATTCTGCACACCGAGGATGCCGCGCTGCATCGGCGAGATCACCTGCACATCCGCGATCGGGTCGAGTCCGAAGCGCTGGGAGATGCGGTCCCGGCAAAGCGTGATGATGGTGTCGGCGCAGGCTTCGGGATCGCTCTCCTCGATGAAGTAGAAATCGAGCAGCTCCCCTTCGACCAGAGGCTTCCCCCCGCGGGGCATCTCGCCCTGGTTGACGCGGTGGGCGTTCTCGACGATGAGGCTCTCCTTCGCCTGCCGGAAGACCTCCTGGAGCCGGACGACGGGCACGGCCCCGGACTCAATGACATCGTGGAGGACGGTGCCGGGCCCGACCGAGGGGAGCTGATCCACATCCCCCACGAGAATGAGCACCGCCTGATCGGGAACGGCGCGCAGCAGTTGGGCGATCAACTGGATGTCGAGCATCGAGGCCTCGTCGATTACCAGCGCGTCGGCCTCGAGGGGACGCTCCGCGTCGCGGGTGAAGCCCCCCGAGGCCCAGTTGTATTCCAACAGGCGATGAATCGTGCTTGCCTCGTGGCCGGTCACTTCGGCGAGGCGCTTGGCGGCCCGGCCCGTCGGGGCGGCCAGCAGGACCGAGAGGCCCAGCTGCCTGTAGAGGCGGGTGACGGCGTTGATGACGGTGGTTTTACCGGTGCCGGGCCCTCCCGTCACGATGAGCACTTTTTCCGTCAGCGCGCTCTCGATGGCCCGCGCCTGATCGCCGGTGGCCTGTCCGCCCTCGACGGCCTGGCGCGCGAAGTTCGCAAGCCGCTCGTGCGCATCCCCTCCGGCGAGGCCGCGCCCCCTGAGCGCGGCCGTGAGGCGCTCCCCGTCCCGTGAGGCATTGAGAAGCATGCGGAGCCGCCTGGCCGTCTCGGTCTCGGCTCCGTAGAGAGGGACCGAGTAGACGGCCGTGCCTTCGGCGCCTTCCCCTTCTTTGCCCGGGAAGGATTCGACGACGATCCCCCCGATCCGGCCCTGTCTCTCGATGGCGGTGGAGACCAGCTCGTCCGCCACTTCGAGCATCTCGCCCGCCTCCGCCGCCAGGGTGTCGTAGGGGAGATAGACGTGACCGGACGATTCGGCCTGCTGGG
>JAQBZT010000101.1 GCA_027622355.1 bacterium
CGACAGCCTCCAGATCAGCCGCGATCAGCCGCTCGGCCGCCCAGGGGGCCGCCCCGCTCAGGACGATCAGCGGCACCCGGATGGCACCGCCCCGCCGGAGCGCCTCCCCCTCCTCGGGCGCGGCCACGCCCAGGACCCGTGCGCCGGCCGCCACGAGGGTGCGCGCCGACTCGGCGGCGCCATGGCCATAGGCGTCCGCCTTGACGATCGGCAGCACTTCCTTGCCCGAGGCCTTGCCAATCGCGTGGAAGTTGTGTGCCAGCGCATCGAGATCGATGAAGGCGGCGGTGCGGCGGGCGCCGAGAGCGGTGGCCGCGATGCGGGAATCCGAGAGGGCAGCCGGCTCTGTATTCAAAAGCCCATCTCCTCCTCCTCGGGATAATCCTCGGAAGGGGTCACGGCGGTCACCGCCCGCTCGTGGAATGTGTCGAGGTTCGTGAACCGGGCATACTCGGGGAAGAACTTGAGGTCCACCTCATCGGTGGGGCCGTTGCGCTGCTTGGCAACAATGATCGTGGCAACGCCCTTCTTCGGTGATGACGGGTCGTAGTAGTCCTCCCGATAGATGAGCGCGACGACATCGGCGTCCTGCTCGATGGAGCCCGACTCGCGCAGATCGGCCAGCGTCGGCCGCTTGCCCTCGCGCGATTCGACCTGCCGGGAAAGCTGGCTCAGCGCCAGGACCGGCACGTCCAACTCCTTGGCCAGGCCCTTGAGCCCCCGGGAAATCTCGCTGATCTCGATCTGGCGGCTCTCCGAGCGCCCCCGGTGGGTCAGAAGCTGCAGATAGTCCACCACCACCAGGCCAAGCCCCTGATCCGCCTGCAGCCTGCGGCACTTCGCCTTGATGTCGAAGACCGAAAGATCGGTCGCATCGTCCACGTAGAGAGAAGCCTCGGAGAGTTCCCCCGCCGCCCGGATGAGATGGGGCCACTGCTGCGAGGGCATGAATCCGCTCTGCAGCTGGCGGGAGTTCACCATCGCCCTTCCGCACATCATGCGGATGGCCAGCGCGCGGGCGCTCATCTCAAGGCTGAAGTAGGCCACCGGCACCTGGGAGGAGATGGAGGCGTACTCGGAAATGCACAGGGCCAAGGCGGTCTTGCCCATGCTTGGGCGACCGGCGGCGATGATCAGCTCACCGGGCTGGAGCCCGGCCGTCAGCTTGTCGAGATCGGTGTAGCCGGTGGGGACACCTGTGACCAGCTCCTTGCGGTCGTAGAGCTCCTCGAGGTAGGGGAAGGTCGTCTTGATGATGTCCCGCATCGAGCCGATGCTCTGCTGGTAGCGGTCCGCGGCCACCTCGAGGATGGCCCGCTCGGCGTCGTCCACGAGGGCGTCCACGTCTTCATTTTCCGCAAAAGCCCGCTCGGAAATCGCGTTTGAGGTGTGGATCAGATTCCGCAAAATGGCGGCGCTCCGAACCAGCTTGGCGTATGTGACGGCGCGGCGCGCGGAGGAAACATCGTCCGCCAGGCGGGCGATGTACTCCGGCCCTCCGGCGGTGTCGAGAGCCTCGTTTTTTTTGAGTTCATCCACCAGCGTGAGAATATCTATGGGCTCTGTGCGGTCGAACAAAGAGAGCATGGCCTGGTAGATGGCCTTGTGGCTGACGCGGTAGAAGTGCTCGGGGCGGAGCACCTCCATGACCGGTGCCACCATGCCGCCGTCGAGCAAAAGCGCCCCGAGGACATGCTGTTCCGCCTCAATGTTCTGAGGGGGAAGATTCGGGGAAGATCCGGATGTACTCTGACCCGCGGAAGAATTCACGGAAGGGCTCCGCCTATTGTCGAATAGGGCTGATACATTCGAGCGTAACGCAGATTGAACCCGGCGCAAATCCTCCGGGGGGCGGAGAAAAAAAGGAGCCCCCAAAGAGGCTCCCAAATCATTGATTCAAAAGTTCCAAAAAGGGAGCTTCGCTTTCGGCCTATGCCGATTCCTCGTTCCCATCGGCGGGATCGGCCGCTTGGGCCTTCTCCGGGGCGGCGGCTTCGTCGGATGCACCCTTAGCAGGAGCAACTTCCTCCGCCCCTTCCTCATCGGGCGGCGCCGACTCGTCCGCCACGACGCGGACATTGATCACGCTCTTCACGTCCTGATGGTGCCGGATGGTGACGTCATACTCGCCGAGCTTGCGGATAGGCTCCTCGAGGAGGATCCGCCGCCGGCTCACGTGAAAGCCCTTCTCCGCCAGCGCAGCCTCAATCTGCCGGTTCGTCACTGAACCGAACAGGCGGCCATCCTCGCCGGCGCGCACGGTAAACTCGATCTCAACGCCAGTGAAATGACCCGCCTCCTCCTCGGCCTGCCGCTTGGCGGCCTGGAGTTGGGCCTCCCGGAGGTGCATCTCATGGCGCGTGGCGCGGATTTTTCCGGCCGTGGCCTGGATGGCGAGCCCATGGGGAACGAGATAGTTCAGCCCGTAGCCGTCGGGTACCTCGACAATGTCGCCGGGGTCTCCCAGATGGTCAACTTCTTTTCTCAGAATAAGGCGCATGAATCTCTTCCCTTCTCTTTCCCCGTCCCTACATATGCTCGACGCAATAGGGCATCAGGGCCATGTAGCGGGCGCGCTTGATCGCGGTGGTGAGCTGACGCTGGAAGCGGGCCGATGTGCCCGTCACGCGGCGGGGGATGATCTTGCCCCGCTCGCTGACCATGTTCTTCAGCGTCTTCACGTCCTTGTAGTCGATGTAGGCAATTCCATCCGCCGTGAACCGGCAGATTTTCTTGCGCACAAATCTCTTCTTCTTTTTCTTCTTCGTGCTGCTCGTGCGAACCGGCATCGCTGCCATTTCCAGCCTCCAAATGCGTTACTGCCTAAAAAGGAATGTCGTCGTCCGTCATGGGCGGAGTGTCGCCGCCTCCGGTCTTCCCCCAGTCCTGCGCGGCGCTCGCGTCCGAGTGGCGGGAACCGCCCTCATCGCGCCGCGAGAGGAAGTGGATGTTGTTGGCGACCACCTCGTGCTTGCTCCGCCGCGAGCCGTCCTGGGCCTCCCAGCTCCGGAAGCTCAAGCGACCCTCCACCACAACCGGAGAGCCCTTGGATGTCTGCTCCATCACCCAGTCGCCCTGCCGCCCGAACACCGTGATGTCGACGAAGCAGGTCTCCTCCTTCCACTCCTCGCCGCTGCGATAGCGGCGGTTGGCAGCCAGCCCAAAAGAAACGACCGATGTGCCCGAGGGGAGAAAACGCTTTTCCGGATCGCGCGTCAGGTTTCCCCTGAGATACACCGAGTTCATCTGGGTCATCGTCGCGTCCCCGCTTTAACTCTCATCGGCCGTGACGGCCCGCTCTCTGCGCGCGCGCCCATTGCCGTCATCGTCCCGGCCCTCGCCCTCCAGGGCCCGCCTGGCGGCCTGCTTTTCGTTTTTCTCGAGTTTCCGCAGGAGGCCCGGATCCAGCCGGACCGTCATGAAGCGCCAGGTGTCTTCGTGAATACGGAGATTGCGCTCGATTTCCTGCAAAGTTGGGGCGTTGCACTCAAACGTCACGATAAAGTAATAACCGTGCCGCTGCCGCTTGATGGGATAGGCAAGGCGCTTCTTTCCCCAACGATCCAGGTTGAGGACGCTACCTTCCCCTTCCTTGACCTGCTTCTCGAAGAGAGAGATCCGCTCTTCGACTGCCTCCTCGCTGAGCTCGGAAGACAGCAATACCATGGTTTCGTAACGGCGCATCAAATGCTCCTCTCGGACTAGTCGGCTCCGGGTCCCAGTGGCCCAGAGCGAGGAGGTAAATTCAAGGGGCACAACCTACCACGGCGGGTAGACTTCCGGCCACCGGCCGTTTTTGTCCCGGCTGAAATCTCTCAAAAATCCCTCAAAAAATCAATCGCTTATGCGATATCTCCCCGGCCCGGCTCAGGCGAACAGCGGCGCCAGAACCAGCGCCACGATCGACATCAGCTTGATCAGGATGTTCATCGAGGGCCCGGAGGTGTCCTTCATCGGATCTCCCACCGTGTCGCCGACCACGGCCGCCTTGTGGGCTTCCGAACCCTTTCCGCCCAGCTTGCCGTCCTCGATGTCCTTTTTTGCGTTGTCCCAGGCGCCGCCCGCGTTGGCCATCAAAAGGGCCAGCAGCACGCCGGAGAGCAGCGCGCCCGCCAGCATTCCGCCGAGCGCCTCCTTGCCCATCGCAAAGCCGATCACGATGGGGATGACGACTGCGGCCAGCCCCGGAATGATCATCTCCTTCAGCGCCGCCTGGGTGCTGATGTCGATGCAGCGCGCACTGTCGGGCTCGGCCGTGCCCTCCATGATGCCGGGGATCTCGCGGAACTGGCGCCGGATCTCCTCAATCATGATAAAGGCCGCCTTGCCCACCGAGTTCATCGTGAGCGCGGCAATCAGGAAGGGCACCGCCCCGCCGATCAGCATGCCCGCCACAACTTTGGGATCCGTCAGGTCGATCACCTTGAGGTCCGCCGCCTTGGTGTAGGCCGCAAAGAAGGCCAGCGCCGTGAGGGCCGCCGAGCCGATGGCGAAACCCTTGCCCATGGCGGCGGTTGTGTTGCCGAGGGCATCGAGGCTGTCGGTAATTTTGCGGGTCTCGGGCCCGAGCTTGCTCATTTCCGTGATGCCGCCCGCGTTGTCTGCGATGGGGCCGTAGGCGTCCACCGACATGGTAATGCCGATCGTTGCCAACATGCCGATGGCCGCGATGGAGATGCCGTAGAGGCCGGCCATGTAATTGGCCAGCAGCGTGACCATCGCCAGGACCACTACTGGCGCCACCACGCTCTCAAGGCCGACGGCGAAGCCGCCGATGATGTTCGTGGCCACGCCGGTCCGGGAGGCTTCCACGATGCGGTTGACGGGTTTCGTGCCGGTGCCCGTGTAGAATTCGGTCAGCATCCCGATGAGGGAGCCGCCCAGGGTCCCGAAGAAGATCGCGCCGAAAACCCCGCCTCGAAAGCCGAGGGCGTTCGTCTCGTAGTATGCCAGGACGATGAAGACGACAGCGGCGAGCAGCGTCGCGCTCCGAAGGGCGACCTTCGGATTCCTGCTCGCCAGGATCTTCATTGAGGCGATACCGATAACGGAAGCCACGAGCCCGGCCATGGGAAGCAGCAGCGCGAGCGCCATCGCTCCGGCGGGGGAAGTGCCCAGCGCCGTTCCTATGGTCGAGCCAATGAAAATAGTCGAGATGATCGCGCCGACGTAGGACTCGAACAGGTCGGCACCCATGCCGGCGACATCGCCAACGCAATCGCCGACGTTATCGGCGATGACGGCCGGATTGCGGGGATCATCCTCGGGGATGTTCGCCTCCAACTTCCCGACCAGGTCGGCGCCCACATCCGCCGTTTTGGTGTAAATGCCGCCGCCCACGCGGGCGAAGAGCGCGATCGAACTCGCGCCCATCGAAAAGCCGGTGATGATGGAGGCGTTCTCGGCGGCCTCCAGCACATTGAAGTACCAGAACAAAAAGCCCACGCCCAGAAGACCCAGGCTCGCCACGGCCAGCCCCATGACGGTTCCGCCATAGAACGCCATGGACAGAGCGCCCGCCGCGCCCTTGTCGGAATTCGCCGCCGCCGCCGTCCGGACATTGGCCCGGGTGGCCGCGTTCATCCCGAAGAATCCCGCCAGCACTGAGCAGACGGCGCCGATGATGAACGCCACCCCGGTGTTGAAGTTGAGTTTCCAGGCCAGGAGGATGAACACCACGACCACGAAAATGGCCAGAATTTTGTACTCGCGCTTCAAAAAAACCATCGCGCCTTCGTGAATCCGGGAAGCGATCTTCCGCATCAGGTCGTTTCCGTCGGGCTGCCTCGAGATCCACATGAAAATCAATCCGGCAAGAACAAGCCCTGCGATTCCGAAGATAGCGGCACTATTTGAGAATGCAATCATCAGATCCTTTTCACCTCCTGCTGTTCCGGATGAAAAAACAACCGCTCCATGTGTTTCCTACGGGCAAACGGCGCGGCTTCCTGGGTTTCCTTTTTGCTGCCGTACGCTTCAACCGTTCCCCGAAAGAACGGGATGGTCATTTTTGGGCGGCCACGATCTCCGCGGCGCACGTGGCAGCCTCGGCGGCCGCTTCCTCGGCGAGGGGAGATTCATCCGCCTCGAAGGGGGAGAGCACCCAATCGGCGCCCTCGGCGCCTCGTGGCGGCTTCCCGATGCCGATCCGCAACCGGCGGAACTCGCGCGTGCCCAGCGCCTCGATGATGCTGGCAATTCCGTTGTGGCCTGCGTCCCCGCCCGTGGTGTTCAGCTTCATCTTGCCGAGGGGAACGTCCATCTCATCGTGTAGAACGAGCAGGTTTTCCGGGCCCAAGCCCTCGGCCGCGAGCAGCGACTTCACGGCCTTTCCGCTCAGATTCATGTAAGTCTCGGGTTTCGCCAGAACCACCTTCCAGCCGCGAATGGTGCCGCTTCCCACCAGGGCGTGATGCCGGAGGGAGTCGACCCGGATGCGATACGTCCGGGCCAGATGATCCAACGCCCAGAACCCGATGTTGTGGCGGGTCATGGCGTATTCGTGCCCGGGATTTCCCAGCCCCACGACCAGCAAAGATGACGCCATTCAGGTAGTCCGCCCGGACGCTCCGGCCACGGCTAATTCTCGGAAGAGCCCGAAGCTGCCTCCGAATCGGACGGCTTTTTCCCCGCGTCGGCGGCTCCCTCCGCAGGCGCTTCGCCCTCGGCACCTTCCAAGGCACCCTCTTCGGCCGGCTTCTCCTCTTCGATCACTTCGACGAGAACGACAGGTTCATTGGCATCGGTGAGCAGCACGACCCCCGCGGGAAGAGTGATGTCCCGGACGTGGAGCACATTGTTGACATCCATCCCGCTCACATCCAGCGTAATTTCCTCGGGGATGGAGATGGGGAGGCACTCCACCTCGAGCTCGCGCAAGAGCTGGGAGAGGGTTCCGCCCATTTTCTTTCCGATGGCTTCCCCCTGGAGGACGATCGGAACCTCGACGCGAATCCGCCGGTCCATCCGAATCTCCAGAAAATCCGCGTGGAGAATCGTCCTGCGAATCGGATCGCGCTGAAGCTCGCGGATGATCACGGGGCGCTCCCGATTCGCCTCGCCCTCGACGTTGAGCTGAAACACAACGTTGGCACTCGTGCGCCCGCTCAGGAGATTTCCCAGGGAGCGGGGATTGATGGCCAGGGGTGTGGGCTCATTGATGCCGTAAACGACCCCCGGGATGAAATCCTCGCGCCGCAGGCGCCGGGCCGCCCCCTTGCCGGAGGCTACCCTCGATTTCACTTCAAGCGATGGAATGTCCAGAGCCATACTGCCTCATCCTCTCTGCCGGGGAACCCCCGATTGGGAAAATTTATACGAACAAGCTGCTGACCGAGGCGTCCTCATGAATGCGCCGTATGGCCTCGGCCAGTATCCGGCCCACGGAAAGAACGACAATTTTCTTTGTTTTCTTGCCATTCCCGCGAAACGGAATGGTGTCGGTCACCACGAGCTCCTCGATGGGCGAGGCCTCGATGCGGTCAATGGCAGGCCCGGAGAGGACCGCGTGACAGCACGAGGCGTACACCCTTTTGGCGCCTGCGTCCTTGAGCGCCTGGGCGCCCTGGCTCAGCGTCCCAGCCGTATCTACTATATCATCAACAATAAGTACATCGCGGTCCTTCACATCGCCGATAATGTGCATCACCTCGGAGACGTTCGCGCGCTCGCGCCGCTTGTCGATGATGCCGAGATCGGCGTTCAGCCGCTTGGCCGTGGCCCGGGCCCGCTCCACCCCGCCCGCATCAGGCGAGATGACGACCAGTTCATCGAACTCCTTCTTTTGAAGATACTCGTTCACCACGGGCGAGGCGTAAAGATGGTCCACCGGGATGTCGAAGAAACCCTGAATCTGCCCGGCATGGAGATCCATCGTGATCACGCGGTCCGCCCCCGAAGAAGCCAGGAGGTTCGCCACCAGCTTCGCCGTAATCGGCACGCGGGGCTGGGCCTTCCGGTCCTGCCGCGCATAGGCGAAGTAGGGAATCACGGCCGTAATCCGCTCGGCCGATGAGCGGCGAAAGGCATCCATCATGATGAGCATTTCCATCAAGTTGGCGTTGCCCGGCTGGCAAAGACTCTGCACCGCGAATACATCGGCCCCGCGGATATTTTCCTTGATGCGGACGAAGGTTTCTCCGTCGCTGAAATCCACGATCTCGATCAGGCCGGCCTCGACTCCCAGGGCATCGATAATGGCGCGATAAAGTCCGGGGTTTGAACGCCCCCCGAAAACTTTCAGCCGATTTCCCCTCACCGCTCTATACCCCGCAACTGATCAGAACCGCGTCGTCCTCCAAAGACCGCCTTTGATACTGCATTTCACCCCCGGCTATCAAGTCGCCTGGGGGATGGCCCGACAAGAACGGGAGCCGGCCCGGCCCCCGCCCTCTCCCCGGTCGAAACAAAACCGGGGTCAAAATCCGCCGAAGTCTACCTTTTTCAAGGAAATCGGTCCACCGGACATCCCCCTTTTTCCCACACTCTCAGGCACGCGGACCGCAGCGCCGGCTCCTGCAGCGGACGGGCGAGATCGGCCCGCCACCCGCGCCGCCGGGAAAACCCCCGGGCCGCCTCCAGCGCCTCTTTCCGGCGGGGGAAAACCGCAAAAATCGTGGGCCCGCTTCCGCTCATCTGGACCTGCCCGGCGCCCCGGGAGCGCAACTCCCCGCAAAGCCGGCGGAATCGGGGATATCTCGTAAAAACAACTGATTCCAGGTCATTTCCGCGAGTCTCGCCAGCAGGCCGAAGCCCCTCGTCGGCCCCGGCCTGCGCCTCCTCGTACCAGCCGTAGACCTGGGCCGCCGAGAGGGCGAGCGCGGGCTTGAGCAGCAATATCCAGCCTTTTTTCATGGGAGGACAGGCCCTCACGCGTTCCCCGCGTCCGCGGCAGCGGGCAGACGCCCCCCCCAGAAAAAACGGAACATCCGACCCCATGCCCGCCGCGATTTCCGTCAGGCGGCTTTTGGGAAAGGACAGCCCCCACAGCCGGTTGAGTGACCAGAGAACGGCCGCCGCATTCCCGCTGCCACCGCCCAGCCCAGCCCCCGCCGGTATCCGTTTCTCGATAAAAATATCT
>JAQBZT010000102.1 GCA_027622355.1 bacterium
CCCGCCATATCACCGGGACAAAACCGCCGCCCTGTATTGACACGGGCATCCCGGCAACGCAAGATTTGCGCCTGCAGTCATTCACGCATTCGGCAAAAGGGAAGGAAACGATGACCACGAACGGCGCGAGCGCGGCCAGGACGCTTGAGGCGATCAAGGCGCTCGGCTTCACCTACATCCTCATGATCCCCGACTCCGAGAGCGACCGGCTCTACCGGGCGCTCGGGAGCGATCCGGCGGTCCGCCTCATCACCCCCACCCGCGAGGGCGAGTCCATGGCCATCGCGGCGGGCCTGTGGACCGGCGGCCAGAAGCCGCTCGTGATCATCCAGAACACCGGGCTCTTCGAAGCCGGCGACGCCCTGCGCGGCTGCGGCCTCGGACCCAAGGTGCCGCTGCGCCTCATGATCGGCTGGCGGGGCTACGGCGGCGCCGTCTCCGGGGCCGGCGTCATCGACTCGGCCTACACCTATACCGAGCCCATCCTCAAGGGCTGGGGGATTCCCTTCTGGCACATCATGAGCGACGAGGATCTCCCCGCCCTCGAACAGATGGACCGGACCGCGGAGGAAACCGAGATGCCCGCCGCCGTCGTCACGGGCTGGGCCTTCAGGGACTGAGGGAGAGCGAGAAATGATCGAGAGAATGGACGTCTTCCGGGCCCTCGCCGCCCGGCGCACCGAGGAGATCGTCGTCATCACCATGTCGGCCACCCGCCAGTGGCCGCTCGTCTCAAAGAGCGATCTGGACTTCGACTTCCTCGCCTTCGGCATGGGCCACGCCGGGGACTTCGCCCTTGGCCTCGCCCTCGCCCGGCCCGAGCGGAAAACCATCGTCCTCAAGGGGGACGGCGGCCAGCTCATGAGCCTGGGCTCCCTCGTGACCAAGGGCGCCTACGCGCCGGGCAACCTTCTCGTCCTCTTTCTCGAAAACCGGACCTACGAGACCACCGGCGGCCAGCCCTTCTCCGAGCGCGTGGACTTCGAAAAAATCGCCCGCGGCGCGGGCATCGCGGGGGGCGGCGCCACCGGCAAGGGAAAGGTCGAGCGCATCGAAACACTGGCGGCCTTCGAGGCAGCCCTGCCCCGCCTGCTCACCGAGGAGGGGCCCCA
This sequence comes from bacterium, assembly GCA_027622355.1. Lineage (NCBI taxonomy): Bacteria > bacterium. The sequence goes on from JAQBZT010000102.1 coordinate 1,113, forward strand.
CTTCGTCATCCTTCCCGTCGAGAACAACGAGGAAGTCCCCAAGATCAGCCACTCCAACCACGCGGGAAGGATTCGGAGACTGCGGAAGGCGCTGGGGCTAGAAACTACTGCCTAGTACCTTTGGACTCAGATTTCTTTGATTCCAAATTGCCAACCCAATAATCCACTTTGCCTTTTATTTCCATAATCTCCTTATACATTTCCTCTAAATTTAAATCTTCATCAAGTAAAGTAAAAATTTTCTGAGTAGGATCAAAATGTCGAACCCAAATTGAATCAGAAATATTTAAGGAATGTTTCAGACCGACATTAAAATCCAAAATATTTATATTGGGCCCTTTTTCTTTAATCCATCCTGCCAACCTTTCGTCGTAATGCTCTAAACTGTCTCTAAATGACCTATCTCTAATTATGGATTTTTCTGGGAGGTCTAAAATTTGAGCGATTTTTTGTGACCCTAGATTTCTCGCTAACCCACCTGGCCACAATAGCTTTGACACATTTCCGCAATGTGACAAGAAAGAATGAATAGAAGTAAACACGAGGTCTGTACTTTTATCTTCTTTTTCGCAGATATTTAAATATGAAACCTCAGCAAATCTACATTGGACCCGCACTTCCCGTATAGCGAGTTCTATTAATCTATCCTCTATATTATTACTCATAGCAATTATTCTTCTCCCTACACGCCCAGTTGATCGGCGAGCTCGCCCAGATTTTTGATCTCGGCGTCGAGGTTCTGCGGGAGCTTCTCGCGGGTCCGGTTGAGGCGTCCCTGGAAGCCGCCGCTAGATGGAAAGCACCACCTTTCCGAGCATCTTTCCGCTCAGGACGAGCCGATGGGCGGCCTCGGCCAGCGGCCATTCCTGATGGACGGGCACCCGGAAGTTTTTCGCCTCCCAGAGCGGCGCCATGCGCCGGATGACCTCCGGGAACTTCGCGTCCAGCGTCCGGGCGGTCACCCCCCCAGGGGCGCTTTCAAATCGTTGTCATATTGGTGAATCCGCATCGCTTTCATGGCGATTCCTTATGGGATGAGAACAACTCTTCCGGAGAAGCTCCCGGTCCAGAGGATGTCGTGGGCCGCATTGGCCTCCGCCAGCGGCATCTCCCGCTCCACGTGCATCCGAAGGGTGCCGGCCTCGAGCATCGGCTCAAGGCGCCGGCGCACCTCGGGCATCTTCGGCAGAAGATTGGGCATGGACAAGCAGATGATCTGCGCATCCCGCAGGAGGGCCTTCTGCACGGCAAAGCAGGCATCCGGGTCGAGGGCTCTGGCCGTTCCCACCACGATGATGCGGCCGCCCACGGCAAGGGCCTCCACGTCGCGATTGAGCGTCGCCTCCGCCGCAAGGGCCAGGACCACATCCACCCCGCGGCCACCGGTGAGTTCCATGCACCGGGCCGAAAAATTCTCCTCCCGGTAGTTGATGACGGCCTCTGCGCCGTACTTTTCCGCGATCTCCGCTTTTTCCGGCGTGCTCACCGTGGCAAATACCCGGCAGCCCATCGCCCGGGCCAGCTGGATGGAAGCGAGTCCCACCCCGCCCGCTCCGCCGTGGACGAGAACGCTCTCACCGGCGCTCACCCGTGCCTTGATGACAACCGCGTTCCAGGCGGTGAGGTACTGGATGACGAGGCCGGAGCCCTCGGCGAACCCGTAGCTTTTCGGCAGATGGAATGTCCACATCGCACCGAGCCGGACCACCTCGGCATAGGCGCCCCCGATGGCCCGGCCGCAAACGCGATCCCCCTTCCGGAAGCCTTCCACCCCTTCGCCCGCCGCAAGCACCTCGCCGGCGGCCTCGATGCCTGGAATGTAGGGCGGGGAAAAATTCTTGTAGAACGGATGCGCCGCCGCCCGGACAGCCGTATCCACCGGATGCGCCCCGATGGCGCGGTTGCGGATGAGGATCTCCCCGGGACCGGGGACAGGCTCTTCCACCTCGTCCACCTGCATGGGATGCTCAAAGCCGAACTGATGGACGCGGACCGCTTTCATGGACACCCTCCCCGCGGATGAAAAAATGGCCTCTCCGGCTGACGCCGAACGATTGTTTTACGCTATGATGGGTTAACTTTATCGCATTTATGCGGATCGGTCATTACCATTTCACCCGCACGGCTCCTTCGGGAGATCCGCCTCCGGAGGCGCCATGGAGCTCGACCAGACCACCCTGCTGGCCCTTGCCTCGGCGCTCGCCTATTCCGTGGCCGACATGTCCATCCGCTACGGCATCCAGCACACCAACGCCTATGTGGGAACCTCCATCTCCCATGGGACGCAGCTTGTCTTCAATTTGATCATGATCCCCATCCTCGGCCACAGCTTCCCGGATTGGGGAGACCACTACCTTTGGATCATGGCCGGCGGCATCGTGCGGCCCGCCCTGTTCGCCATCCTTTTCTCCATCGGGATCGCGCGGATCGGCGTCGCGCGCGCCGCGCCGCTGAAGGGAGCCTCCCCTCTTCTGGGCGCCCTGCTCGCCATCATCTTCCTGGGCGAGAACCCGGCCTGGTACCATCTCGCGGGAATCGTCCTCGTCGTGGCGGGCGGCGGAATCATTTCATCGGGCAAGACCGCCGGATACTGGAACCGCAAGGACATCGTCTATCCCATCACGGCGTCCCTCGCCGCCGGCGTGGGCGCCATACTCTGGCGAAAAGGACTGGTGGGCTTCGAGAGCCCCATCGCCGGCGCCGCGGTGGGCATCGCCGCATCCTTCTTCGCCGTGGGCACCTACACCCTGCTGGCCATTCCGCGGGAGCGGTGGGGAAACGTGCGGAAAGCGGCCCTGCCCTTCCTGTGCACCGGCCTCGTGGGCGGGGCGGGCAACATGCTTTTTGCCGCCGCGCTCCAGCAAGGAGAAGTCTACCGCGTCCTTCCCCTGGTCCAGATCAGCCCCATCATCACCGTCATCCTGGCGGTCATCTTTCTGCGGCGCATCGAGTGGATCACCTGGCGAATCCCGGCGGGCGCGGCATTGACCGCCGGCGGGGCCATCCTCGTCACGCTGAGGCTCGCGCTCTAGCTCTCGAGGAAATTCTGCACCTCGCCGAAGAGCGCCTCGCGTCTTTTCTCGAACTGGACGAAATGGGTGGCGTCGCCCATGACGACGTAGCGCTTCCCGGCAGTGTTTTTCAATTCGGCGAACAGGCGGCTCACTTCATTTTCGGGCGACACCCGATCGTGCTCCCCGCGGATGAGCAGCGCCGCGCTGCGCACCTTGCCGGGCCGGACGATGGTCTTCCCCTGCGTGCGGTCGTAGTGATCGGCCATCAGCCCGTTGGTGATCCGGACGGCGGGCGTTTTTTTCTTTTTTCCCCGGGCGTCGTAGCGGAGCTGCTCATGCCAATACGCGCGCACGGCCCTGGCATCGCACCAGAGATTTTTCTTCCCCTTCGGGAACAGGCGGCTCCAGTTGTGCTGCTGGCCTTTCTCGTAGACCCACCGCCAGGCGAAGAAAAGCTCGGGGTTGAGCTTCTTCGGGTTTTTCGGGTCCTGGAAAAGCGCGGCCGCCTCGGGGGTCTCGTTGAGGTAGAGCGGCGAGTAGAGAACGATCTTTCCGGCCTGGGCCGGATGCCTTCCGGCGAAGGCGGCGGCGAGCATCGTCCCCTGCGCCCAGCCGAGGATGTTCACCCGGGAAACGCCCCTTCTCCTGCGAATGAAACGCACCGCCGCCTCGACATCGCGAATGGCCACCCGGGCGCGCACCGCGGGGGGCCTGCCGCCCGGGCAGCCCTCCATCGCGCGCGGGCGGCTCGAGAGGCCGTATCCCCGGAGGGAGAGCGCATAGACATCGAAGCCGCGCCCTGCGGCGTGGTCCATCCACGAGTAGCCGGGCACCGGCAGATCGAAGCAAGCGGGCGAGGGCACGCTCTGCCCGTGCACGAAGAGCAGCGTCTCGCCCGTGGAGAACTTTCCCTTCCCCTTGAGGCGCTTCTCCCGCAGATGAAGACGAATCGCCGGATCATCCGCGGGAGCGATGAAGTGTTCTTCTCGAACGATCTCTTTTTTCATCGAACTTCCGCTCCCCGAAAAATGACCGCCCCCTGAAAAATTCGGCAGCGGGTCAATCTGCCAAACGAACCCAGGGTGTCATTCCGAAGGAGCAGCGCGACTGAGGAATCTGCTTGTCGAAAAGCGGATTCCTCGCGCCGGGCGCTCGGAATGACAAGAAAACGAGAAAACGGACCCACTGCCGAAAATTCCCTTATTCAGACGAGAGCGGAGAGGGCGGGGGCGGACGCTTCATCCACCGCAGCAGTTCCTCCCCGCGCGCCTGATAAAACTCCTCTACCTTTTCGGGTGGCCAGCGGTAAAAGCCCTCCCCGCTCTTCACCCCCAGCTTTCCCGCCTCCACCATCTTTTCCATCAGGGGGGAAGGCTCGGGGCGGCTGTCGAGGTGGGGGCGGATATGGGTCTGCGAGCGGAGCGACATATCAATTCCCGTGAAGTCGGAGAGGGCGCACATCCCCATCACCGGGAAGAGCCGCCCCAGCGAGCGGACCACGGTATCCACCGCCTCGGGCGTGGCGTAGCCCTGCTCGATGATGTAGCTGATCTCGCGGCGCAGGGCCGTTGTCAGGCGCGAGCCGATGTTGCCGGGCACCTCGGCGCAGCGCACCGGCTCCCAGCCCACCTTTTTCAAAAGCGCGATGGCCGCCTCCACCGCCGCCGGATCGGTCTTCTCCCCGCCGACCACCTCCATCGCGGGAACCATGGAGGGCGGCGTGAGGTTGTGGGCGGTGATGCACCGCTCGGGCCGCCCGACGCGGGCGGCGATCTCGGTGATCCGCAGGCCCGAGGTTCCGCTCGCGATGATGGCGTGCGCCGGTGCGGCAGCATCGATCCGGCAGAAGGCCTCCTGCTTCACCGCGAGATCGTCAATGAGCGTTTCCGCGATGTAATCGGCACCCTGCACCGCATCCTCCAGATCCGTCACCGGGCGCACACGGGCCAGCGCCGCATCCGCCTCCCCGCGGGAGAGCAGTTCCGCCTCGACGAACAGCCCGATCCCCTTGGCGACATCCGCCATCGCCCGCCGGGAGCTTTCCGCCGTCCGGTTGAACATGGCCACCGGGTAGCCCGCCTGGGCGAACTTCTGGGCCACGCCGTAGCCGACATACCCGCCGCCGATGACGGCGATATTCCGGATCTTTTCAGGGTCGTACCGGGAGGCCATGCGGGGGCTCCTCTTTGCGGCGGGCGGCGCATCTCCGGGAAAAAAAACCTCCCGCAAGGTGGTTCCCGCCCGGGGGTTATGGTATGCCTTAATCATACAGGACCTGTTTGTCCTTTGCCTCCTTTCCCGGCCCTTTGTGCGCGGGCTTTGGGGAAAATCCGGCGGCAAGGGACTGAAAGGGGAGCGCTCGCATGGTTGATTTCACCGTTACAGACGAACAAAAAGCCCTGATTCAGCTGGCGAGGGATTTTGTGGAGAAGGAGGCCAAGCCCCGCGTCGCCGAACTCGACAAGATTTCCGACCCCGAGAAGAGCGTGAGCACCGACCTCCTGCTGCGCTGCTCGGAGCTGGGCTTCCGCCAGATGGCCATCCCCCAGAAGTACGGCGGGATGGGGATTGAAGACACGGCGACGATCGTCATGGTGTGCGAGGAGCTCGGCGTGGGGGATGTCACCCTCGCCAGCGTCCCGATCAACGGCCGGAAGCTCTACCACATCCTCGACAACCCCAACGTCACGAACGAGATGATACGCGACAAGTGGCTCAAGGCCTTCTGCGAGGACCCGACCTTTCTCGTCGCCATCGGGATGACCGAGCCGAACTCGGGCGGGGACAATATTTTTCCCTACGATGCGCCGGGTTCGGCCCTCCAGACATCGGCCGTGCGCGACGGGGATCACTTCATCATCAACGGCTCGAAGCAGTTCATCGCCCACGCCGGCATCGCCAAGCTCTACATGGTCTTCACCCGGACGGACCCGAGCAAGGGGATCAACGACGGATGCAGCTGCTTCATGATTCCGGACGGCCACCCCGGCATGACCTTCGGCCGGGTGCACGACAAGATGGGCTTCCGCCTGCTGCGCAACCAGGAGATTTTCTTCGATAACTGCCGCGTGCCGGAGAGCTGGATGCTCGGCCCCGAGAACACCGGGATCATCGCCATCCGCCAGCAGCTCGGGAGCGACGGCATCCTCAACGCCGCCCGGGCCATCGGCGTGGCGCGCCGGGCCTTCGAGGAGATCACCGAATTCTGCAAGAACCGCGTCCAGGGCGGAAAACCGATCATCGAGCACCAAGCCGTCGCCACCGAGATCGCCGACATGTACGCCGCGATCCGCGCCATGCGCGCCCTCGCCTGGGAAGTGGCCTGGTCGCTCGATCACGGCGCGCCCGATTCCAAGGCCGTGCCCGCCGCCATGACCTTCTGCACCGAGCACGCCTTCGATATCTGCCATAAAGCGGCGGAACTCGCCGGGGGGATGGGCGTCATGAAGGAGGCGCCGTTCGAAAAACTCCTGCGCGACAGCTTCTCGATCAAGCATCTCGACGGCGGCAACATCATCAAGCGGCTCAAGGTGACGCGGGCCCTGTAGCGATAAGGGGACTTTAAATGCGCGAGTGCCAAAACAACTTCTGGCCCTGGTTTTCCGAGGACGAATACAAGCGCCGCTACGCAAATATCCGCGCCGCGATGGCCGAGAAGAATCTCGACACCCTCATCATCTACGGATCGGGGGGTTATCTGGGGACCGACCCCGGCCAGCCGAACGTCGTCTACGTCGCCAGCTTCGCCGGCTTCATCCAAACCTACGTCGTCTTTCCCCTCGATGAAAAAGAGAAGATCACCCTTTTCGTCACCTTCGGAAACCACCTCAAGAACGCGAAGCAGACGACGCATCTCGAAGATGTCCGCATCGGCGGGATGGACCAGACCCCCCACCGCGTCGCCGATCGCCTGAAGGAGCTCGGCGCGGACGGAAAGCGCGTGGGCATCGTCGGCGCTATGGCCTGGGCGGACATCACCCTGCCCCATGAGGCCTACGTCGCGATCACCGAATCGCTCCCCGGGGCCGAGTTCGAGATGGTGACCCGCTGGTTCGAGGACCTCCGCCTCGTCAAGAGCGAGGAGGAGATGCAGTACATGTACCGGGGCGCCGCCATGACGGACACCGCCTACGACCTCATGGTCCGGGCGACGAAGCCGGGGGTGCGGCCCTGCGATCTCTACAACGTGGTGCTCCGCGCCGCCATGGACATGGACGGCAAGATTCCCTTCGGCCACGTGGGCAGAACCCCCATGAGCGACCCCGACATGATCTACGCGCACCAGCTGGCGCTGACGACCCCCATTCAGATGGGCGATGTCGTCATGACCGAGATCGCGGTGGGCTGGGGCGGCTATTTCGGGAAAATCTGGGGCACCTACTTCGTCGGCGACCCGACGCCGGAGTACGAAAAGATGTTCCGCCTCTCCCAGGAGACCCACAAGGCGCAGCACGCCGCCATCAAGCCGGGCGTGAAGGGAGAAGCGTTGACCGGCGCCTGCCTCGATATCATCCAGAACGCCGGCTACAAATCCAAAAGCTCCGTCTTCGGGTGGTCGAATCTGAACTCACCGCCCGACATCCGCTCGATGGGCGATCATGTGACGGGCGGGGATTTCGTCTTCGAGAAAAATCACTGTCTGAACGTACTGCCCTGGACGGTCGATCACGATGAGACGCGGGGCGTCTGGCTGGGCGACACTTCGGCCGTCACGGCGGACGGCGTCGTGAATCTGCACCAGTACCCCCTGACGGAAATCACCGTCGTCGGCTAGCCGCAAATTCCAGACACGCCTTTCAGGCGCGCCGCGACGGAGCGGGGAAGCCCGCGCGGCGGATCCGGCAGTGGGCCAGTCGGCGCAAATGGATCAGCGGTGTCATTCCGAAGGAGCGCAGCGACTGAGGAATCTGCTGTGGAAAAGCAGATTCCTC
>JAQBZT010000103.1 GCA_027622355.1 bacterium
TACTCGGCCTTCAAGTTCTTCCTCTACACGCTGACGGGCTCGGTGCTGATGCTGCTCGCCATCCTCGCGATCTTCTTCGAGACCGGGACCACCGACGTGCCGACGCTGATGCAGGCGCATCTGCCGTCGGGCATGCAGAACTGGCTGTGGCTCGCCTTCTTCGCCTCCTTCGCGGTCAAGGTGCCGATGTGGCCGGTCCACACCTGGCTGCCGGACGCCCACGTCGAGGCGCCGACGGCGGGCAGCGTCATTCTGGCCGGTATCCTCCTGAAGATGGGGACCTACGGATTCGTCCGGTTCGTGCTGCCGCTTCTGCCCGAGGCGAGCCAGATATTCGTGCCCTTCATGGTGCTGCTCTCGATCATCGGGATCATCTACGGCGCGCTGGTGGCGATGGCGCAGACCGACGTGAAGAAGCTGGTGGCGTACTCCTCGGTGAGCCATCTGGGCTTCGTGATGCTGGGCGTCTTCGCCCTGAACCAGCAGGGTGTTCTCGGCGGCCAGCTCCAGATGATCAACCACGGGATCAGCACCGGGGCGCTCTTCCTTCTGGTCGGAATGGTCTACGAGCGGCGGCACACGCGGGAGATTTCCGAGTTTGGCGGCCTCTCGAAGCAGGTTCCGGTCTATACGGTGCTGTTCGCCATCACCATGCTGAGCAGCATCGGATTGCCGGGGCTGAACGGCTTCGTCGGGGAATTTTTGATCCTTCTCGGCGCCTTCAAGGCGAGTTATGTATATGCAGCTTTCGCGGTCATCGGCATCGTGCTGGGGGCAGCCTACATGCTCTGGCTGTTCCAGCGGATGTTCTTCGGTGAGCTGAGCAACCCCGAGAACCAAAAGCTCACCGACTGCAACCGGCGCGAAGTGCTCTACATGCTGCCCATGATCGCGCTGATGTTCTGGATCGGCCTTTATCCGAAGCCGTTCCTGAGCCGGATGGAAGCGAGCGTGGACAAGGTGGTGAAGATGGTGAACGTGGCCGGTTCGCCGGACGCTCGCCGGGTGGCCGCCCTCCCGGGCCGCGGCGGGAAAAACTAGGGACGCCGGAGAGAGGCGACGAAGGAGCTTTCTGCGATGCCGATTGTGATCCCCGACATTTCATTGTCCCTGGCGGCGCCCGAGATCGGCATGGTCATCCTGATTTGTGCGGTTCTGGTGACCGATTTCTTCGTGTCGCTGGAAAACAAGGCGCTGCTCGGCGTGATCAGCTTTGCCGGCGTGGTGGTTCTCGCCCTGGTGACGTTTTCCCAGTGGGGGGAGGGGGCACGAACCACATTCAGCGGCTTCTATGTGGCGGACAATTTCAGTATATTCATCAAGGTGGTCATTCTCGTGACCACGGCGATCTCGATTCTCCTTTCGCTCCAGTACGTCAAGATCGAAAAAATAAATTTCGGCGAATTCTACGAGATGCTTCTGTTCTCGGTGTTCGGGATGCTGGTGCTGGTTTCGGCCAACGATCTGCTCTCGATTTTCCTGGGCATCGAAACGATGAGCATCAGCATCTACGTGCTGGTGGCGTTCATTCGGCACGACCCGCTCAGCCGCGAGGCCGGACTGAAGTATTTCCTGATGGGCGCGTTCGCCACGGGAATCCTTCTCTACGGCATGGCGGTGGTCTACGGCCTGACGGGCACCACCGGGATTCCCGGGATCGCGAAGGCATTTTCGAGCGGCCGCGTCGGCGTATCGGACCCGGTGACGATCTTCGCGCTGATCCTGCTGGTGGCGGGTCTGGGCTTCAAGCTTGCGCTGGTTCCCTTCCACATGTGGCTGCCGGACGCCTACACCGGCGCGCCCACTTCCATTACGGCGTTCATGTCGGTGGCGGTGAAGCTGGCGACCTTCAGCGCGCTGATGCGCCTTTTCTTCGTGGGCTTCGAGGCCTCGGCCGAGAAGTGGAACATCCTGCTCTGGCTGCTGGCGGCATTCACGATGGTCTGGGGCAACGTGGCCGCCATCGTCCAAACCAGCCTGAAGCGCATGCTGGCCTATTCGAGCATCGCCCATGCGGGATACGCCCTGGTCGGGGTGGTGGCGAGCCTGAGCGTTGTGGACGGTAAAATCGCGTTCAGCCAGCTGGGTATCAGCTCGGTGCTCTTTTACATGGTCGTCTACATGTTCACGAACCTGGGCGCTTTCGGGATGCTCATCCTCTTGTGCCGGGACGGATGGCGGGGCGACAACATCGAAGACTGGAAAGGAATCGGCCAGGATCATCCCTGGGCGGGTTTGGCGTTTGTCGTGTTTCTACTCTCGCTGGCGGGGATTCCGCCCACGGCGGGCTTTGTCGGAAAGCTGTATGTTTTCGCCGCCGCGGTGGATAACGGCTACTACATGCTGGCGGTCATCGGCGTGCTGGCGAGTGCCGTCTCGATGTACTACTACGGTCGGGTTATCATGACGATATTTATGGAGACCCGGGGGAGCGGGCAGCCGAAGGTGGAGTTCTCCAACGCCCCATCGCTTTTCTTCACCCTCGTCATTCTCGTGGTGGCCACGCTTCTGTTCGGCCTCTTCCCGGGAGGGATCCTCGAGGCGGCAAAAGATTCGGTCTCCGGCATCCTCTAGGCGCGGGCCCTTTTCCTCCATTTCAAAAGCGCCTGGCAATCCGCAAATTTCCGGCTTTTTCCCCAATGAACTGGACTTTTTGCCTCACCGCCCGGCGGACAAGAAGGGTTGTCTTTGAGACAGATGAGACAGTCGTTTGAGACGGTACCCCCCGATTTTCCTCGAAAATGCCAGAATGTCACAAATGGATAGAATTTTCCCGAAATCGCGTTAAAATACTGTCGATCTTCCGTCACCTCAAATCCCGGACATGGTGGGTCCCGCTATGATGAATACTTTTAAATCATTGTTTTCATTGGGCAAGTTATTTTTTTTATGTTTTTTCCACCGTCGATCTGATTTTGGAATGAAATGTGCTTTTAATCGGGGTGTTATAGGAACAGCCCATTGAGCCGATAGAAAGGGTAAGACCTTTTTAACAGCTGTGCGACAGAAAATTCTGGGCCGGGCAGTTTCCCGGTGAAAGGATAAGAAAACCCTCACAAGGAGACTCTTGTAGGAGTCTCTCCCCCCGGTGGCCGGTAAAGGGATCCCCCAATGCCGTTTCACTGAAATCCCGCCACTGAGATTTTGCCGGGTAAGTTGGGCAAAATCCCTTCCTTTAGGGCGTATCTCTTAAGAGATACGCCCTTTTCTTTTGAAAACGCTTCAGGGGATGAGTCGTTCAATCAGGGGGATGGCGTCCGCGAGCCGCCCGACGCGGTAGTCGCAGGGCTCTGAGGAATCCCCGGAAAGATGAACGGCCATCATCCCGGCCTCGCGGGCGGCCATCATGTCGTACCTCCCGTCGCCGATGACGATGCACCGGGCGGGAGGGACGCGGATCGCCTTCGCGCCCTCGAGGACAAGGCGCGGATTGGGCTTCCAGCAGCCGATATCGCGGGTGATGATCGCCTCGATTTCCAGTCCCATCCGGTCCAACATCACGGCCACGTGACGCATGGCGTTGTTGGTCACCACGGCGAACGGGGTGTTCCGGGAGCGGAGAAAGCCGAGCAGCTCGCGGGCGCCCTCGTTGACCTCGGCGCGCCGGGCGGCTTCCCGCTCATGGCGTTCCAGTATCTCGAAAACGCGGGCGGCTTCGGCCTCGGGCGCCTCGGCCATGTAGTCCAGGATCGAGATGTCGTCCGATAAGAATCGCATCTCATTTGTCATGGCGGGCCAGTCGAAAAAAGATTTGGTCAGCGTACCGTCGAAATCGAGAAGTACGCCCCCGTAGGATGCCGGCTTCATGCGAGTGCCCTCCCGATTTCATCCGAGTCAAAGCGCGGAAGGGGGGCCTCTGTGCCGTCGCGCTTCTTGAGGATCCGCCCCGAAGCCTTCGGCCGGAGCACCCCGATGTGAAAGGCGCCGGCCCCTGCGGATTCGAGGGCGTGGCGGACGGCCGTCGCGCCCTCCGGGGGGACGGCGAGGAGCAGGGCGCCCGAGGTGATGACCCCGAGCGGGTCCAGACCGAGCGCGCGGCAAATGGCGCCGCCCTCTTTGGAGATGGGGATTTTTTCTTCCTCGATGACAAACCCCAGATCGGCGGCGTCGGCCAGCTCGTGCACCCCGGTCGCCAGCCCCCCCTCGGTCGGATCGTGCATCGCGTGAACCTCTCCCGTCCGGGCGGCGGCCAGCGCCGGTGCCACCACGCTCAGGCCGGGATCGCGGAGATATCCCTTCGCCCGCTCGATCATCTCTGTGCCCAGGGCGGGGAGCAGTTCTTTTTCCCTGGCTTCGGCGAGTATGGCCGCCCCCTCGACGGGAACCGGCTGCGTGAGCAGGATGAAATCCCCCGGCCGGGCGCCCTCGCCCCGGATGATGTCTTCCCGGGCGGCCTCTCCGATCATCTGGCCGCAGAGGATGGGACGCGGCAGCCCCAACGAGATTTCAGTGTGCCCCCCGCAGATCGTAACGCCCAGCTCGTCGCAGGCCGATCGCACATCCGCCCATATCGCTTCCACCATCTGGCTGTCGGCGCGCCCCTCGGGGAGCAGCAGGGTCATGAGAAACCACAGCGGGGCGGCCCCCATGCAGGCGATGTCGTTGGCGTTGACGTGGACCGCGTACCAGCCGATGCGCTCTTCGACGAAGGTGATTGGGTCGCTTTTCACCACGATGCACCTCTCGCCGACATCGATGACGGCGGCATCTTCCCCGACGCGGGGGCCGACGAGGAGGCGGGGGTGGCCCTTCATCTTTTCGAGAAGCCCGCCGAGCGCGCCGGCGGGGAGCTTTCCGGGGGGGTAGGGTGTCATCGTGTCCAAAGGGAAAAGAGTCGGTCTCGGGGCGCATCCAGCTTGCAGCTACATTATTCGATGGGCACGGGAGGGCGCAAGCCGCGGGCCGGGATTTCCTTTGATTCCAGTAGTTTCCGCATACCTCATCCGGTCTTGACGCTGGCCGGAGCGGGCCTTAGAATCGCTTGCCTTTTGCAGAAGCCTGATTTTATCGGCCTTTTTCCGGATACCGCCGGGCGGCCCGGCCCGCCCCCGCGTTTTTTGCCACGGTAGCTCAGTCGGTAGAGCAGTGGACTGAAAATCCACGTGTCGGCGGTTCGATTCCGTCCCGTGGCACCAGTTGAATCGCCCACCCCTCGTCGTCCCCTGAAACGCTAGGGTTTCCGGGGCCATCGCCGGAATCGTCCGGGTCGAACGGATGGCCCTCGGTGATGACGAAGGGGCTGTATTTGATAAGCAATCCCTCGGTGTGAACCTGAATCTCCCCTGCTCGATGAGGTCTGCCATTGGTCCCTGACAACCCTGAGGGAGAAGCTCGTCAAGATCGGGGCCAAACGTGGTCCGTCACGGGCGCTACCTCACGTTCCAGCTGGCCGAGGTGGCCGTGCCGCGCGCGCTGTTCGAAAGAATCCTTGGCTTGATTGCAGACCGCAGGCCGTCGGCCCATCCCACATGACCGCAGGGGTGTCAGCGAGGGAGAGCCGGTCTACAGGAGAAGTATGTCCGGCGGGGGGCATAAATGCTTGAAAATGAGGCAATAATTGATTCTTGTCCCGGAATGAGGGGCTGTTTGGGACGGGCGTCGGTCGCTCAGAAAAGAATCGTGGCCTGGAATGGCCATTTGAAGCTAGAATACCTCTATTCAAGGAGCCATATGGGAATGTCGGTTGAATTGAACACACCCAATTGGCAGCAGTTATCGCAATTTTCTTTTGTTCATGGGGATACTTTTCGGGATGGAATATCTGGACATCTTGGAAATCCCCATTGTTTCCTGATTTCGGAAACCTGATAGAGGAGGAAGTTTCATAAGACCTGGTCCAACCTGAGGGGCACGCTACAGTGGGTCAATTGTAGGTCTTCGCTCGGAGGGAGGATGTACCATGATCAATGGCGGCAAGCTCACGGTTAACGGTTGGTTGTTCGTGCTCTTCCTTGTTCTCGTCTTCACCACACCCTTCAACCCAATAATCAACAATCGGTACTTCACCCTTTGGTGGTACCCCATCGTTGCGCTCTACGGGATATGGGTACTCTACCGGATCGTGTATGACAAGGAGGTGACGTGATGGACTGGTCTTCGCCTTATGTCATTCTGGGATCGATAGCTGTTTATTTGGCGGCAACCCTCTGGGTCGCTTATAAATGGAGCAGCGGAGGGGATTCGGAGGAAGACTATTATGTGGCCGGCCGCGGGGTCGGCTTCATTCCCAACTCGTTCAGCATCGTTGCCACCGTCATGTCGGGGGGAATCTACCTCGGCACCGTGGGCTGGTTCTACCTCAAGGGGGTGAGCTTCTTGGGCTACGGCTTCGCCTACGCGTTTATGGTGTTCCCCCTCTGGTTCATCGGCAAGCGCCTGTGGCCGGTGGGTCAAGTGTTTAACTACAGCACCTCCCAGGACTTCTACGGGGATTTCTACCAGAGCGAATTCCTCCGGCTGCTGGGCGCCGTAGGAACCATCATTTTCCTGGTGCCCTATTTCGCCTCCAACGCTGTCGCCCTGGGTACCGTTCTCGAGCGGTTCGCCGGAATCCCCTATATCTGGGGGGTCGTCATCCTGCTCGTCGTCGGCGTCGGCTACACACTCTATGGAGGAATGCGCGCCGTCATTTACACCGACGTCTTACAGGGCGTCATCTCCCTGGCGTTTGGCGTCATCGCCGTGGTCGCCCTGCTCTACCTCGCGGGTGGCTACGGGAAAGTCGTTGAGGCGCTGCCGCCAAAGATGACCCACTTCTCTTACGACGGCGTCACCCTTGGGCTGTTCTTCGGCTGGTTCATCTTCATGGCCTCCCATCCCCTCACCCTGGGAGACCGCATGACCCGGATGTACACCATCAAAAGCCTGGACGATTTCCGCAAGAACGTCATGCTTGTCGCGTTCTTGCTCCTGGTGATGTCGCTCATCTTCGCCATCCTGGGGCTGACCAGCTACGTATTTGCCGGCCCCGGCCTGAACATGGACCAGGCCATCCTTGTCACGATCCAGAAGCAAGTGCCCTGGCTCATGCCGTTGCTGGTGGTGACCGTCTGGGCATGCGGCATGTCCACTCTCGACTCAGGGCTCATCGGGGCGAACGCGATTCTGTCCAAGGACATCGTCCGGGGCTACATCAAAAAGGACATCTCGCAGCGGCAGTCCGTTCTGCTCGGAAAGTGGGCCATGTTGGTTTTCGGCCTCTTGGCCTTCCTGATCGCCCTTTTCCGGCCACCCTACATTTGGGCCCTGGTCAAACTGGTGGTCATGTTCCACATGCAGTTCTTGCCTCTCCTGATCGGAGGCCTGTACTGGAAGCGGGCCTCCAAGATCGGTGCCGAGGTGGGCTGGATCGTAGGGGTGGCGCTGGGCGTCTACTACACCTTCTTCGCGGGAGGACCGCCGCCCATCATCAACGTTGGCGGCGCCCCGGCACCCGGGGTTTTCGCGCTGATCGTCAACGCGGTCCTCTTCGTGGTCATCTCCTTCATCGCCTCACCGGTACCCGCAGAGCACAGGGCCAAGTTCGAGAAGGCCTGGAACGGGGAAACGACCGCGAACAGGTAAGGTAAAGCAGCCCGGAGAGGTGAGGCGAGATAGAATGAGAGAGGAAACGTACACCCGCATGTAGATCGTTTCCTGTGCATGGCGGATCACGGATTCGCCATGCACAGGGTATTCTCCTATCTCGACAAGCCCATCGACAATGAAACGCTTCTGGCCTATGCGCGGCGGGCGATTAATTTCCGCGATCTCTTCCGCGAAAACCAGAGGCTTGCCATTAATCTCCGCCGCTACGACGATGAGCTCAGCCTTCGGAACCGCGAGCTTTGGGCCATCAGCCGTGTCGCGGCGATTACGAACGACAAGGATGATTTCATCTCCCAGGTGGACGAGGCGCTCACGGTCGTTTGCGAATCCCTGAGAGCGGACGCGGCGCTGATCTACCACGCCCCGATTTCCAACGGCGAAATGGTGATGCGGAGCCAGATTGGCCTCAGCGAAGAGGATCAAAAACGCCTGATGGCGCTCGACTCGACGAAGGGGCTCCTCGGTACGGTGGGCGCGGAAAGAAGGCTGTATTTCACGGCCGATCAGCAACAGATGCCCATCGGTTATCTGCTCGAATCGGGGGCCCCCGTACTCATCCAGGGCTTCTCGGGCTTTCTCGGGGCGCCGCTCTTTTCCACCGGCAAGCTAATCGGCGCGCTTCTGGCGGGCTACCGGAATCCGGAGGCCGAGGTAGGAGACAACGAGAAGATCCTGATGGCTTCCCTGGCGAGGCAGCTGAGCATCACCATGGAAAATGCCTTGCTATCAGAGGTTGCCTCCGTGGACGCTCTCACCAACCTGTACAGCCGCGGATTTTTCGAGACGCGGCTTGAGGAAGAAATCGGCCGGGCAAAAAGACACGGCCATGAGATGGTGCTCTGCATGATGGATGTCGATCATTTCAAGTCGATCAACGACACCTATGGGCACACCGTTGGCGATCATGTACTGCGGGGGGTTTCCCACTCCCTCCGCGCTTCAATCCGCAACTCGGATATCGCCGCCCGCTACGGCGGCGAGGAGATGGCTGTCGTTCTGCCGGAAACGGGCAAGGGGGGAGGACAGGTCGTCGCCGAAAAGATCCGCCGCACGATTGAAGAGATGAAGATTCCGGTTTCCGGCAGCGATGAGGAGGACGGCGCCCTGGGCGTGACCCTCAGCATCGGGATGGCCTGTTTCCCCGTCCACGGCAAGTCGCCGGAGGACATGATCAAGATCGCCGATGAGGCGCTCTATCGGGCGAAAGATAAAGGCCGGAACCAGGTCGTGGCGGTTTAGATCGAGAGAAACTTTCCCGGATTTTCCTCTCCGGAGTCCAGCAGCGCGCCGTACCCTTCCCGGTAGGTCGGATAGAGAAACCTATATCCAGAGCCAAGCGCCCGCGCGTTTCGGCACCGTTTGTTGCTGAAGAGCCGTGGGCCGGAATTTGCTTCGGAGTCG
>JAQBZT010000104.1 GCA_027622355.1 bacterium
CGGCCGAAAAAATTCCCGACCGCCCCCGCCAGGGCAAACCACAGGAGTCCCTTCAGCGGCCAGGCGGCCACCCCGTCCGTCAACGCAAAGTAGTAAAAGAAGCTGCATGCACTGATGGTGAAAGAACTGATCAACACGGTGGCGGCCGGGGCCATCGTCCGGAGGGATTCGCGGTAGAACACCTGCGCGAACGCGATGATCACCGCGGCGAGCAGCGCCAGAACGTTGGGATGAAGATCAAAAACCAAGCGCATCCCCTTCACGAATAAAATGGCGCCCTCCGGAACCGCCCGATTATGGCACGCGCCCGCCGAGCGAACCATTCATTTCTGTGCGGCCGTTTTTCCGCACGGCGGGGACTGGTACAATCACCCCGCGCCAGGTTTTCGCGCACTCTTTCCACGCATCCTTTTCATGCAGGGACATGCGAACAATGAACAATCCCGAAACCGCCGGCCGCGAAATCTTTCCCGAATATGCCACGCTTCCGGACATGTTCGCGGATGAGGTGCGCGGCCTGAGTGAGGCGCAGATTGACCGGCGCTACCCCGAAAAAAGCTGGGGCGGCTGGTCTATCCGCGAGCAGGTGAGCCACACCGCCTGGATTCCCTATCTCCTGTTCGCCGGCCATTGGCGGGAGATTCTCTTCCCGGAAAGCGCGCCGCCCCGCGCCGATCGCCTCGACACCGGCGGCGCCGACCGGATGCTCGATCCGAAACGGTTTCATGAGATGCGCGACCTCCTCGCCGTCTTTCGGGAGGGCTGCGCGATGGCCTGGGATTTGCTCGAAAAAGAAACGCCGGGCTCGATGCAAGAGAAAATCCTCACCCGGGAGACGCCGGGCGATCGCACCTGGGCGAGCGGCGAGAGCGTGCGCGATTATTTCGAAAAACTCGTTCTCCCCGCCCACGGACCCGGCATCCGGCGGGACAAGGAAAACCCCGATATTTTCTACCAGACGCTGGAGAGTGCTTTCCGGCATTTCATCTGGGAGGCGTACGTCCACCTCAAGACCATTCAGATGTACCGGAGAAGCTTCGGCCTCCCCCCCGTGAGCGATGTTCCCGAGGTGGGGTTCATCCCGTTTTTGACGTGGGAGTAGAAAACACATGACCGAAGAGACCGAAGCCGCCTTTCCTCCGGGCAAATGGGCCGCCATCGCCCTTCTTGCCCTGTGCGAAGTGCTCGCGATGGCGCTTTGGTTCTCGGCCACGGCCATTTTGCCCGCGCTCCAGCGCGAATTCGCGCTGAGTTCGAACCAATCCTCCCTGATCACGAGCAGCGTGTCGGCGGGCTTTGTCATCGGTACTTTCTTGAGCGCGGTTCTCGGCCTGGCCGACCGGTTCGACTCCCGCCGCTTTTTCATGTGCGCCGTCATCGTGGCCGCTTCCGCCAATATTTCGATTCAGTTCATGGACCCCGCCGCGCTCTCCGTGCCGTTGCTGCGCTTCATCGTGGGCGCTTGCATGGCGGGGGTCTATCCGGTCGGGATGAAAATGGCCTCGACCTGGGCGCGGGGGGACACCGGCTTTCTGGTGGGACTTCTCGTCGGGGCCCTCACCCTCGGTACGGCCTCTCCCCACCTGATCGGCACCTTCGGGGGGATCGACTGGCGCTTCACGCTGACGGTCTCCTCCATTCTGGCCGCCCTCTCGGGCGTGCTCATCCTCTTTTTCCGGCCGGGGCCCCTCCTCACGCGCCCGGTGCGCTTTGAGGCGATCTACGCCCTGCGCGCCTGGACGGAGAAACCCCTGCGACTCGCGAATCTGGGCTACTTCGGCCACATGTGGGAGCTTTACGCGATGTGGACCTGGATCGGCGTTTTCCTGAACGCGAGCTTCGCCCTGCGGCTGGGGGGAGCGGACGCCGCCTTCTGGGCCAAACTCCTCACCTTCGCCACCATCGGGGCGGGCGGCGCGGGCTGTCTTCTCGGGGGGCTGTTCGCGGACCGGCTCGGGCGCACCACCTTGACCATGCTCTCGATGGCCGTCAGCGGGGTTTGCGCCCTCCTCGCGGGATTTTTCTTCGGGGGAAACCCCTGGGCCATCGCGGCGTTTTGTCTCGTATGGGGTTTGTTCATCGTCGCGGACTCGGCACAGTTCTCGGCGAGCGTCATCGAGCTATCGGATTCCGGCCTCGTCGGCACGATGGTCACCGTTCAAACCTGTACGGGTTTTCTCCTCACCATGCTGACGATCCACATGATCCCTGTCCTGAGTGAGGCGCTCGGCTGGCGGTACGCCTTCGCCGTACTCGCCGCAGGGCCCTTCCTCGGGGTATGGGCGATGGCCCGATTGCGGGCGCATCCGGAATCGATCAAACTCGCGGGCGGAAACCGCTAGACAGCCGCCATCCGGTCGAGGAGCGCGGCGGGGTCCGTCTCGACCGTCCAGAGCGCAAGATACTTTCCGTCCATGAAACCCTCCCCCGCCGCGCGCTCCATCGCGGCGAAGAAGGGGGCGAAGTAGTCCGCCACATTCAGGAAGCCGATCGGCTTGTGATGAAAACTCAGCTGGGCCAGCGTGATCGCCTCAAGCGCCTCATCGAAAGTGCCCATCCCGCCCGGCAGAACGATGAAACCGTCCGACAGATCAAACATGCGCTCCTTGCGCTCGAACATGGTCTCGACCACCTCCATGTCGCGCACCCCTTCGTGGACGACCTCTTTTTTCTGCAGGGCGCGGGGGATGACGCCGGTGACCTCCCCGCCGCCCGCCAGGGCGGCATCGGCCAGAGCGCCCATCATGCCCACCTGCCCGCCGCCGAAGATGAGACGCATTCCGCGCCGGGCGATCTCCTCTCCCAGCGCGCGGGCGGCTTCGCGGTACTCCGGCCGGTTTCCCGCGCGCGACCCGGTGAATACGCAAACGGCTTTCACGCCTGATGTCCCTCCGGGCCCGCCCGGCCCTCGACCTGATCGCCGTCGGCGCCGAAGCCCGGCCCCATCGTCGCCATCTCGATGAGCAGATTCTCGGGCCCCTGGAAGTAGACGGACTTGAAGTAAACCCGATCCACGATGCCGGTGTGGGAGATGCCCATCACGTCCAGTTTTTTCATCTGGCGGTGCAAGTCGCTCTCATCCTCGACGCCGAAGGCGATGTGGTGCATTCCGCCAGCGCCGAGCCGGTTCTCCGGCATCTCGGGAATTTCGAAAAAGGTGACCATGGTTCCCGGACTCCCTTTTTCATCCCCGAGATAATAGTGTTTCTGACCGGGGGCGTCGAAATTGACCGTCGTTTTCACCAGGCGGAGCCCCACGGCCTCTTCGAGAAAATTCACCATTGCATCAATGTCCCGGGTGACCAGCGTGACGTGGTGAAGTCCCCTCAGGCGGATTTCCCCGTTCATTCTTTTCTCTCCCCGTGTGCCGCTTCAGATTTCCGGAGCGTATCACCCGGCGGAAAGAAGAAAAACCGCGCTTGCGGAGAAGCGGGCAAAACCATCATCATCGGTGCACGTTTTCAGACAATAAACCGGAGAAGGCACTCCGGTGCCCCGCGGCACAGGCGGAGGGTCTTCGTGGATTTTCTATTCGAACCTCCATACGCCCTCTTCTTCGCGGCCCTCTTTCTGATTGCCGGGGCCGTCTCCGCCTGGCGGGGGGTGCGGCTTTTCCTGAAAGGCTTCCGGGCGGGCGGCGATCCCTCCCGCGTGCTTTGGCTCGTCCGGGGCATCCGGGGCGTCATCGTCGCGCTCGCCATGGCGGTGGGCGCCCTGGGCGTTTGGCTGCACAGCAAATGGCTCCTGATCTTCGGCATCATCTTTCTTCTCGAGGAAATCTACGAAACCGGCGTCGTGATCCTGGCGCTGCGGGCGGGGAAAAATGCCGCACACGCTTCTCCGCCTCCCCACAAGGAGAGAACGAATGACAACGACCTATGACGCGATCGTGATCGGCACCGGGCAGTCCGGCCCCATGCTCGCCTTCCGGCTCGCGGGCGCGGGCATGAAGGTGGCCGTCGCCGAGCGGGGCCGCTTCGGCGGCACATGCGTGAACGTCGGCTGCATCCCGACCAAGACGATGGTGGCGAGCGCGCGCGCGGCCTACGTGGCGAGACGGGCGGCCCATTTCGGCGTCGAGATCGAGGGATCGATCCGCGTCGACATGAAGAAGGTGAAGGCGCGCAAGGATGAGCTGGTGCGAGCCTCGACCACCGGGGTGGAGAACTGGATGAAATCGGCCGAGAACATCACCGTCTACGAGGGACACGCCCGCTTCGAGGGGCCGAACGCGGTCCGCGTGAGGGACGACCTCCTCAAGGCAGAAAAGATATTCATCAACGTGGGCGGAAGGGCGAGCATCCCCCCCATCCCCGGTCTCGATTCGGTCCTCTATCTGACGAACTCCTCCATGATGGAGGTGGATTACCTTCCCGCGCATCTTCTGGTGCTGGGGGGAAGCTACATCGGCCTCGAATTCGGGCAGATGTTCCGCCGCTTCGGAAGCGAGGTGACGATCATCCAGCGCGATTCACACCTGGTCTCCCGCGAGGACGAAGATGTTTCGGAGGCCGTCCGCGAGATTCTCGAAGCCGAGGACATCACCGTCTGCACCGACACCGGAGATCTCAAGATCGAGAGCCGGGACGGGAAGATCGCCATCGGGATGATGTGCGGCGGGGCGCCGCGCGAGGTCGCGGGCTCCCACCTTCTGGTGGCGACCGGAAGGGTGCCGAACACGGACGACCTGGGCCTCGATGCGGCCGGGATCGAGACGGATGCGCGCGGCTTCATCGGGGTGGACGATCAGCTCCGCACGAACGTCCCCGGCGTCTGGGCGATGGGCGACTGCAACGGAAGAGGCGCCTTCACCCACACCTCCTGGAACGACTACGAGATCGTGGCGGCGAATCTGCTCGATAACGATCCGCGGAAGGTGAGCGACCGGTTCGTGACCTATGGGCTTTTTATCGACCCGCCCCTCGCCCGCGTCGGGATGAGCGAGCGCGAGGCCCGCGCCTCGGGGCGCAAGGTGCTGATGAGCAAAAAACCGATGAGCCACATCGGCCGCGCAAAAGAGAAGGGCGAGACCCACGGCTTCATGAAATTTCTGGTGGACGCCGGGACGAAGGAGATTCTCGGGGCGTCGATTCTCGGCGTCGGCGGCGATGAGGCCATCCACTGCATCACCGATGTGATGTACGCCGGGGCGTCCTACACCACGATCCAGAGGGCGGTCCACATCCACCCGACGATCTCCGAGCTCATCCCCACCACCCTCGGCGAGCTCGCCCCGCTGGCGTAGGGGCACTGTTCCCATGGACCTGTTGCGCAAATCCTCTTTTTGACATACTTTATGTATGTATATTCTACTCATACATACTCTAAGTATGTGAAATATGGATAATCTCCGGAATCAAAGGAAAATCTCGACTAGGCGGACGCTGCTCCAGGTGGCGCGGGGGCTTTTCGGCCGGAGCGGCTACGGGGGGACGGGGACCGAGGAGGTGGTGGCGGCCTCGCGGGTGACGCGGGGGGCGCTCTATCACCATTTCCGGGACAAGCGGGACCTCTTCCAAGCGGTTTTCGAGGACCTAGACCTGGAGACCGCCGAGAAGGCCCTGGCAGCCGCCCAAGGGGCTGGAACGCCCTGGGAAGCCCTCTCCCGGGCCGCAGGGGCCTTTCTGGACGCCGCGCTCGATCCCACCTTCCAGCGGATCGCCCTGCGCGACGCCCCGGCGGTCCTGGGCGCTGCGGCCAACCAGGAGAACCGCGTTTCAGAGACGCTGCAAGGGCTGCTCCGCCGCACGGAGGCCGCGGGGCATCTCTCCCTTCCCCTCATCGGCACCCTCCACGAGGCGGCCCGCGAGATCGCCCGCAGCGATTCACCCGAGGCCGCGCGGCAGGCGGCGGGCAGTGCGCTCGCCTGGCTCATCGATGCGATGAAGAAATCCTCTGGGGAAGATATAATCCCCCCATCCTGATTTTTGTCTTTTGCCGAACTTTCACAGCCACGTCTTTACAGGCCATGTCTTTACAGGAGAGCCGCCATGAAATTCGGTGTCGCTATTTTTCCGACCGCGGACACGCTCACGCCCGACGCGCTGGGCAGGGAAGTCGAAGCCCGGGGATTCGAGTCGATCTTTTTCCCCGAGCACACGCACATGCCGGTCAAGCATACGCCCTACCCCGGCGGGGATCTGCCGCCGGAATACGCCAGGAACATGGACCCCTTTGTCGCGATGACGGCGGCGGCGCTGGCGACGAAAACGCTCCGCGTGGGGACGGGAATCTGCCTGGTCATCCAGCGCGACCCGATCATTCTGGCGAAGGAAGTGGCGAGCGTTGACTGCCTCTCCGGAGGCCGCGTCCTTTTCGGCATCGGGGGCGGATGGAACCGCGAGGAGATCGAGCACCACGGCGTCCCCTACGCTTCGCGCTGGAAAGCGCTCCGCGAGCGGATCGAGGCCATGAAGGAACTCTGGACGAAAGAAGAGGCAAGCTACACCGGAGAGTTCGTCCGTTTCGAAAAATCATGGGCCTGGCCCAAGCCCCATCAAAAGCCGCACCCGCCCGTCATCGTCGGGGGCGGCGGCGCGCGCACGCTGGAGCGCGTCGTGCGCTATGGGGACGAGTGGATGCCCTTGCGGATGTCGCCGGATGAACTCTCGAAAAAAATCCGGGAATTGAATGAAATGGGGGCCAAGGCGGGAAGGGGGCCTTTTCCGGTGAGCCTTTTCTTTTCGCCCGAAGAGCCGGATGCGATCAAAAAATATGAGGACGCCGGGGTTTCCAGGTGCGTCTTCTATGCAGTGCCCGAAGCGCGGGACAAGCTTCTCCCCCGCCTGGATGCGCTGGCGGCCTGCGCCCGGGCGGTTTAATCGATCCGCGTGGAATTTTTCGAAACGTGCCGGGGAAAAAGATATCGAGAGACAAAAATGCCTTTTCGTGCGGGAAAAAACTTTCCGCACGCGGGAAACGGTTTTCCTGCAGTGGGAGCAAGTGATATCCAGAAACTACGAGGAAGCCACAGCTCCTTTCAATTCTTTTCCGGCAACGAATTTGGGAACATTTTTCGCAGCAATTTGAATGGCTTCTCCCGTCTTTGGGTTTCTCCCGACGCGGGCCTTGGATTCACGCACGGAAAACGTGCCAAATCCGGAGATCACTACGCGTTCGCGGCCTCTCAGCGCGCCCACAACCCCGCCAAGCATCGCGTTGAACATCTCCTCGGCCTTGGCGCGGGGAACATCACCTGCTTTTGCCATTGTGGAAATTAAATCGCTCTTGGTCATGGGGAGACTCCCAATGGGCAGATTAACAAAACGGGCAGGTATTTCTGAAAGTACATAAAAATGATATATTGAGTTTGCCCCGGCTGTCAACGAATTTGACGGTTTTTGAGACAATTTGTCTCATTCGGCATCGCGCAAAAGCCCCGGAGAAATGGGGCGGAAATCTCAGGGAAAGGAGCACACATGAGCCGGGAGTATCCCCTTCGCCCGATTGTGGGAGTTGGGGCGGTGATCCTGCAGGGGGAGGAAGTCCTGCTCGTTCGGCGGGGAAAGCCCCCCCGGGCGGGACAATGGAGCCTGCCGGGGGGCGCCGTCGAAACCGGAGAGTCGCTGGAGGAGGCCTGCCGGAGGGAAATCCTTGAAGAAACAGGGCTTTCCATCGAACTCCTCTCCCGGTGCGCCGTGCTGGATCGGATCACCCGGGACGAGTGGGACCGGGTCCGCTACCACTACGTGCTCATCAATTACGCCTGCCGGCCGACGGGAGGGGTGCTCTCGGCCTCGAGCGACATCTCGGAGGCCCGATGGTATCCCCTGAGCGAAATTCCCTCCCTGGATGCGATAACCCCCATCACCGCCCGGGTCATCCTCGAAACGGTTGAGAGCCTGCACGCGCAGAACATCTCTTTTTGACCCGTTTTTTCGGGCCGGTTTTTTTGACAGCCCCCCGCGAATCCCCGACAATCCGGCTACTCTGGAATGCGTCTGGAATGCGCATGCTTTTTGAGGGCATTGTGGAAAATCAAAAGTCATCGCAAAAACTCCTGCTCCGCCTCATCGGCCACGAGTTGCTCAAGCCTTCCTCCCGTCTGCGCGATCAGATTGAGGAAATCGGCAAAGAGGCCGACCCCTGGACGATGCGCAAAAAAGTGGGCGAGGTCCTCGAATCCACATTTCGCCTCGACCGCCTCATCCGGGACGTCGCGGATACCTCCGCCATGGAAACCGGCTCCGTCGAACTCAGTAAAGAACCCGTAAATTTTACTTCTCTTCTCAGTGAGCGCCTCAGCAAGCGCATTCAGAGAAGACGGAATTTCAGGTTTCTTCCGGAGAGCCCCGCGAAGGAAATCATTCTTCAAGGAAATCTCGAACGCCTCTCCGTCCTCATCGACGATTTGCTCGATGCCGCCGTGAACCTGACCCCGGAAGGCGGAATCATCTTGATTCGTCTCACTTCTCAAAGCGGAAACATGCAGCTGGCCACGATCAACCGGGACGCCCGCCTTCCGGCGGTGCAAGCAAGCTCGTTCCTCGATTGGCTCTCCGATCATTTCATCGAGACCAAAGCGATTGAGGGCAGCGGCATCGGACTGTACCGTTCGAACCTCATCGCCAACCACATGGGCGGAAAACTTTCCCTGTCCTCCTCCGAGGAAGAAGGCGTCACCTTTCAGGTGACGATCCCGGGGGCCGGCGAAAGAGCAGCCGATGGCGGATAGGCATGTGCGCATCGACAGCGGCGCTCTCCTCTCTTTCACGCAAAAGGTCATCGCATCCACCGGCGTATCCGAGGACCGCGCGCGCACAACGGCGGATATTCTCGTCGGCGCCGACCTGCGCGGAATCTCCAGCCATGGCGTCGCGGGAGGCACGGGACTGTCCGAGCTGATTGAACGAATCCGGGAAGGCGCCATTTTCCCGGACGCGCTCCCGGAAATCGAACACAACAACGACTGGGCACTCGCAACCGTCAACGCGAGAGGCGGCCTCGGCCCGCCGGCGGCGCTGGA
>JAQBZT010000105.1 GCA_027622355.1 bacterium
TTTCGATGAGGCGAAAAACGTCCTCGCGGGCGGGGTGACGAGCGAACTGCGCGCCTCCGACCCTTTCCCCCTCTTCATCGAGCGCGCCGAGGGCGCCCGCAAGTGGGACGCCGACGGAAACGAATACATCGACTATTCGATGGGGAGCGCCGCCCTCCTCCTCGGGCACGCCCATCCGGCCATCGTCGCGGCGGTGCAGGAACAGGTGGGGAAGGGAACCCTCTACTCCAACCTCACCCGGCGCGAGGTCCGCTGGGCGGAGCAGCTCCAGGCGCTCTATCCTTCCGCCGAGCGGGTGCGCTTCACCGGCTCCGGCACCGAGTCGGCGATGCTCGCCATCCGCATCGCGCGCGCCGCGACGGGCAAGGACAAGATTCTCCGCTTCGAGGGCCACTTCCACGGCTGGATGGACGACACCGCCGTCGGCATCAAGATTCCCTTCGATGCGCCCCCCTCGCACGGCATCCTCCCTGCGGCGCAGGAGGCGGTGGTGCTGCGCCCGGCCGATGCCGCGAGCGCCGAGGAAGCGCTCGGGAGCGAGCCCGGCATCGCGGCGATCATCCTCGAGCCCTCGGGCGCCTCGTGGGGGACGGTGACGCTCCCGGCGGGATTTCTCGAAGCCCTCCGCGCGATGGCGGACAGATATGGCGCGCTGCTCATCTTCGATGAGGTGATCACCGGCTTCCGGTGGAGCCCCGGCGGGGCGCAGGCGCTCTGCGGCGTGACGCCGGATCTGACCATCCTCGCCAAGATGCTGACCGGGGGTCTGCCGGGCGGCGCGGTCGCGGGAAAAGAGCGCTACATGCGGCTCCTCGATCCGGCGCTGGAGTACAAGGGGAAAAAAGCGGGCGTCTTCCACCGCGGCACCTTCAGCGCAAACCCGCTCTCGGCCGCCGCGGGGGTGGCCGCGATGGAGATCGTCAAAACCGGCGAGCCCCAGCGGCACGCGGATGCGCTCGCCGCGAAGCTCAGGGAAGGGATGCGGCAGGTCCTCACGCGCAACGAGATCGCGGGCGCGGTCTACGGTCCCTCTTCCACCTTCCACGTCTATCTCGGAAAAACGCCACGGCCCGGAAGCATCGAGGGCCTCTCGGTCCACGACCTCAAGGGCATTCCGCCGGAGCGGGTGCACGCTTTTCAGCGGGCGCTCCGCGAGCGGGGGATGGACGTCCTCTCCTACACCGGGGGGGTCACCTCCTGGGCGCACACCGAGGCGGACATCGAAAAAACGCTCGGCATTTTCGATGACGCCATGCGCGCCCTCGCCGAGGCGGGCGCGATCGAAACCCTCTAACAACCTCTCTCCCGCTCTGCGCGGTTGGAATTCAGAGGCATATGGACGTTCGCGAAGAGATCGATGCAGATCATGATGGCGTGAGAGCCGTTGTTGAAGCCGCATTCGGACGACCGTCTGAGGCTAATCTCGTAGATGGGTTAAGACGCGATGGCGACGCAGAAATCTCGTTGGTTGTAACAATTGACGGTAAAGTCATAGGGCACATCATGTTGTCGAAAATGATCGCTCCGATTCGCGCACTTGCCCTCGCGCCGGTTTCTGTCGTGCCAAGCCATCAAGGGAAGGGAATAGGGTCACGATTGATCCGTGAAAGCCTGAAGTTTGCAAAAGCCAGAAGCTGGGAGGCTGTGTTTGTGCTTGGTGATCCCGATTACTATTCGCGCTTCGGTTTTCGAATCGATATCGCGGAAGCCTTCAATTCGTCCTATGCCGGTCCGTACTTCATGGTGCTGGAACTGGTGGAGAAGGCGCTGGAAGGGAAGAGCGGGGACGTTATCTACGCTTCTGCTTTCGCCGTGCTTTAGTTAAGACAGCGGTTTTTTCTGGAAGCCAACACGGAGATCGTCCAAGAATCACGAAACCCGGCAAGGGTGTCTAGGGCCTGCAGTACACGCCCGGGGGCTTTTTATGCCTTCGGCGCGTTCGGGTCCACGAGGTCGGGGGGCGGCCAGGTTCGCTCCATCTGGAAAATATCCTGGGTGCGGCAGTAGTTCACCCCGCCGAGCCTTCCCACGGGCTGGAGCTTCACCGGGTCGATGTACTTCCCGTCGATCATCAGGTCCTTCCGCACGTGCCAGCGCATCACCTCGCCGATGACGCAGTGGGTTTTCCACGCATCCCCGTTCGTGATCACGGTGTGGAGCCTGCACTCCATCGCGACGGGCGCGTCCTTGATCCGGGGGGCGGCGGCAACGTCGGAGGGCACCGTTTCGAGCCCCGCGAATTCGAATTCGCTCGTCCCGGGGGGCAGGTCGGTCGCGGACTTGTTCATGATTTCCTCGTAGCCGTTCACCACGGTGTGGATGACGTAGCTTCCCGTCTCGAGGATGTTCTTCGCCGTGTCCTTCATCCGCTTCTGTGTTTCGCCGACGGCGATGGAGAGCAGCGGGGGGGCGTGGCAGATGCATGTGAAGAAGCTGAAAGGCGCGAGGTTCGGGACGCCCGCCTTGCTGATGCTGCTCACCCAGGCGATGGGCCGGGGGACGACGGAGCCCGCCAGGAGGCGGTAGATCTGCCGGTGCTCGATTTCGGCCGTGACGAATGTCTGGTACTCCATTCCTTCTCCTTTTACGCTTCCGTCATGCTCCATGCATCAATGCAGTGGGTGCCGGTGGGCGTCAGCAGGTTCACGAAGTCTGCCCGCTCGGCGGTGCGGGCCATCTCGGCGATGTACTCCA
This sequence comes from bacterium, assembly GCA_027622355.1. Taxonomy (NCBI): domain Bacteria; species bacterium. The sequence goes on from JAQBZT010000105.1 coordinate 2,695, forward strand.
GCATCGGCGGGCGCTCGGTCACCTCGGCGTTGATCTTGTGGCCGTCGCCGTAACTTCCCGTCGGCAAAAACCAGGCGTATTCCGTGGGCATATACTGTCCTATGTGGAAACCGAAGAGGTTTCTAGTAGTTCAATCCATGCGAATTTTTGCTTTTCGTCGAAAGAATATTGACCCCATGAGTCGGATTCGGGGCGAAGGTCAACTGGTAAAACTAAATCGTCCTGTGTGGCGAAAATTACGAGTGATTTTCCAGTACTATTTTGGACACTTGGATAACAAATCCCGTCTATCTGTTTTCCTTGATAAGAATAATGATGCCGAAAATACTCAGTAACAACTTGGGTAGGGACATATTCGATATGGTTTTTCTTGTCCCTTGCGACTGGTTTTGAAACGTCTCTTAAAAAACCATGCAGGAAATTTAACTCGTTTCGAAAAGGACGATTTTCTGAGTCAAATATACTTGGGATGGAAGGCAATCTAGTCAAGTCTAAGATCAATATATCTTTTTTGAATCCAAATTCAGCAATTGCATAACTTGCAGAACCTTCGGCGATTTCCTTTAATGCCGTCTCGGCGTTTGTGCTCACATAAAACATTGGTATCCCAGGAGGATTCATTCTGTTTGCGACAATGGCCTTTTCCCGTGGGGGTGGACCGAAGTCTAATGGGCCAGACAGAGTTTTGCCATCCTTTTGGTGTCGGGCGCGAAAAAAAGAAATTCCCGCATTGACTACCACAAAAAGCTCATGTTCTTCACATATTCTTGAAATTTCGCCTAAAATTTCATTGGGGTCCAATAAATCGTCTGAGCCAAATTCACCCCGAACTACGGAATGCCGATTATCTTCCATGAACAGATATCTTTTCTCGTATTTTATTAAATCGCAGAAATCACTCCAGCTATATCTTAGGCGCTCGGATTCTCTTAGGCGAAGTGGTTCGTCCTCGCACCATTCTGTGTTAGTAATTCCACCTGATATCATGTATGCGAGTTTTTGATCTTGATCTTTGGGCAATTCGATTCCAATGACCTCGAATAATAATTCGTGAGTGTCGTAGACCTCTGCAATTTGCCAGCCACCTTCTCTCCCATCCCACGGCAAGTGGTTGTGTGGCATATCATATTCGGTGTGGATAGATTCTTCGATAAGGCGTATCACTTCTTCAAGTTTCGTAGCTATTGGGACATCACCAGTTTGTCCGCAAAAGTCACACGTGCAAGATGATGCATTTCCATTGATAAAGTCTACTAATGCATAATCGTCAAAACATTCTGAACATACACAAAGATTATGTGTCATTTTGAATTATGCCTTTGACAATTTCTCCCCCTACCCTACGGCCGCACGAGATGCTCGGCGAGCCAGTCGGTGGCCTGCTCCGCCGCGATCTCGAGCTTGGACTTGTCGCTGTAGAGCGTCATGTGGGAGGTCTGGGGGATGATGAAGAGTTTTTTCTTCGCGGCGGGGATTTGGTTATAGGCGTCGATCTCGAGATCCCAGAGCGTCAGGTCGTCCCCCTCGGCGACGAGCATGAGGGTGGGGATGTCCAGAATCCGCGGGAGGAAGGGGTAGACGCTGTAGTTCATCAGCAGCTCGACGGATTCGATCGTACTCGAATTCTCATAAAGCGGCGCTTCGGTCTTCTTGAGCGCGAGGAAGGTCTCGTAGGTCTCGGGGAAGGGCCAGCTCGAAAGCGTTGTCTCCGGATCGGGCGTCGCGTGGGGGATGAAGCCCCGGTCCGCCTCGTTCTTGTAGCGCTTTCTGCGATCCGCGATGACGGCCGCCATGAGACGCCGGAAGCCCATGGTGCCGTGCACCCGGCGCATGTTCCGATAACCCTCCACCACCGGAATCGTCGAGACGATGCATTTCACCCGGGGGTCGCTCGCCCCGATGATGAGGACGTGGCCGCCGCTGTAGGAGATGCCCCAGATGCCGATCCGCTCCGCGTCCACCTCGGGGAGGGTTTCGGCGAAGCTGATGGCGCTCTTGTAGTCCTCGATCTGGGCCCAGGGGTCGAGATGCTGGCGGGGGGCGCCGCCGCTCACCCCGAGGCAGCGGTAGTCGAAGAGGAGGACCGCCATGCCCGCCCTCGTGAAAAACTCCGCGTAGTGGGGCATCACCAGCTCGCGGACGTAGCACCACCCGCCCGCCATCACGACGAGGGGGTGCGGCCCGGCCGCCCCGTCCGGGGTGTAGAGCCAGCCGCGGCAGGTGTCTCCCGCGCTCTGGAACTCCACGTCCTTGCGCATGTACTCCCTCCCTCTTTCACGGATGAATTCGAGGATGGTGGTGCATTACAAGAGATCACGTAGCGCGTCGGCGGGGCCGCTCAGGGCTGGATGTTGGCGTAGACCTGGAGCGCGCCGCTCCGATTAAAGGTAAAAACGGTATAGGGCTGGGGAGGCGGTCCCTCCATTCCCGGCGAGCCGGCCGGCATCCCCGGCACCCCGAGGCCCGCGACGGCGGGCTTTTCGCGGAGCAGGCGGGTGATCACATCGCCCGGCACGTGGCCCTCGATGATGTAGTTCCCCACAAAGCCCGTGTGGCAGGACCAGAGGCGGCGCGGAACGCCGCGCTGCGCCTTGAGGCGGTTCAGGGCATCGTAATTGACGTTCACGACCTTGATGCGGAAGCCTTTATCGCGCAGGTGACCCACCCACCCGGTGCAGCACCCTCAGGTCGGGCTCTTGTAGACGGTGACAGTCTCGCCGGAGGCCGCGGCCTGCGGCCAGAGCGTCCAGGCGGCCGCCACGGCGATGAGAACGATGCCGAGCAGAAGGGCCTTGTTCCGCAGAAACTTTTGCATGTCCACTTTCCTTCACCGGTTTAGGGTCGAGAGAATCTTTCAGGGCCGCCGCTTTCATAAATATGGGGCAAACGGGCGGGATTCGCCAGCGCGGCGGGGAATCAGGGAGCGGGTGTTTTCCGGCGCGCTTCCGCTTTCGCCTCGAACGTCGCCGGATCGACGATGACGCCGTAGTCGCGCCGGGCGCTCTCCACCGAAACCACCCCGTCGCGAACGTCGTCGGCGACGAGCCCCATGGGCCGCTCCAGGGGGTCGCCGAAGCCCCCGCCGCCGGGGCCCTCGATGCGGAGCCTTCCGGGGGGGAGCTTCGTGTTCGCGTACTGGGGCAGCTCTCGCTCGGGGCCGCCGTCCTCCGACCACAGGACGCGCGAGATGCTGCCCGCCCCGCCGCCGAGGAGGCCGAAGGAGGTCACCGTCCGGGCCGATTCGCTCCGGGTGGAGTAGGTGCCGGGCGCGAGAATCTCGGCTTCGTAGTGCACCCCGGCGCCGCCCCGCCACCTGCCGGGGCCGCCGCCGTCGGTGCGGAACTCGTGGCGGAGGAAGCGGACGGGGTAGACCTGTTCGTATTGCTCGAGGTTGGGCAGCGTCAGGGCGCCGAGGGTGCCGAGAAGGCCGATCTGATCGAAGCCGTCCCTTCCCTGGACCGCCCCCGCCGCCGAGCTCGCCCCCCAGTGGTAGAGGACGAAGAACTCGCCGCGCCCGTCGAAGCCCGCCGTCACCGGATAGGTGGGCTTGCCCCAGGCGGCGGAGACCCGCTCGGGTGTGGTCTGCTCCAGCGCCCGCCAGACGCACTGGATGATCTCGTGCGCCGGGAAGACGGTGCAGAGGGTGACCGGGGCGGGGAAGGTGGGGTTCACCACCGTCCCCTCGGGCGCGATGATCTTAACCGCCCGGTAGGTTCCCTCATTGTGGGGGATGGTCGGATCCACGAGGGAGGAGAGGCCGATGTAGAGCGCCGAGCAGGTGTTCGCGATCGGGCTGTTCTTGTAGCCCTTGATCTGCGGCGCGGTGCCGGTGAAGTCCGCCGTGATATCGGTTCCTTTTTTCGTGAGGGTGAGCTTGACGGGAATCTCCGCCGGGCCGAAGCAGTCGTTGTTCATCACCTCGATCCCGGTGTAGGTGCCGTCCGGGATTTGGGCGATCTCTGCGCGCATGAGCGCCTCGGCGTAATCGAGGATGCCGTCGAAGCCTTTATGGAGCCGCGCCACCCCCAACTCGCGGGCGATCCCGGCGAGGCGGGCGGCCCCGATGCGGGTGCTGCCGATCATGGCCGAGAAATCGTGGGCGATGACCTCGGGCGCGCGCGTGTTGGCGAGGATCAGGCGGATGATGTCCTCGCGCGGGGCGCCCCGCTCGTGGATGCGGATCGGGGTGATGCGGAAGCCCTCGTGGAATATCTCAGTGGCCTCGGAGTTGTAGGTGCCGATGACGCCGCCGCCCACATCCACCTGGTGGGCCCGGTTGCAGACGAAGCCGCAGAGCTTTTCCTCGGCGAAGACGGGAGCGATGACCGTCCAGTCGGGCAGGTGGTTGCCGCCCCCGATGTAGGGGTCGTTGAGGAGAAAGAGATCGCCCGCCTCGAACGTCCCCGCAAAGGCCTGGAGGATGCCGCGGACGGCGAAGCCGCCGCTGCCGGTGTGGATGGGCAGGCCGTCGGCCTGGGAGACGAGCCTTCCCTCCGGGTCGGTGAGGAAGCAGGAGAAATCGTGCGCCTCGCTGAAGATGGTGGAGCGGGCTGTGCGCTGCATGATGATGCCCATCTCGCGCGAGACGACATCGAGGCGCTGTTGAAGGATGGCGACGCTCACCGGGTCGAGGGTTTCTTCACTCCGGGGCTGTGCGGCCGCGCGCTCCGCCGGAATCTCGATGAGAAAGGCGCCGCCCGGACCGAGGGTGAGAACATCGCCCGGCTCGAGGAGCACGGTGGTCGTGGGCTCTTCGACGATGGCCGGGCCGGTGATGGTTCCCCCCGCCGGAAGGTCCTTCCCCCGGTAGATGGAGGCATCCTCCCACGTCCGGGTGGATTCAAAGTAAACGGTACGGCGCGTGTGTGGCGCGGGTGGTGCGCCCTTCTCCGGCGGCTCGAGGAGAAGGGCGGATTCTTTTTCCTCGGCCCGGATGCGGAAGGAGACGATCTCGACCGGCTCGCTTGCCCGGTGATGGCCGTAGGTCGCCTCGTGCAGGGCGTGAAAGCGCCGGACGATCGCCTCCGGCGCGCGATCTTCGGGAGATTTGCCTGCCTCGACGGAAAGGTGCCAGGACTGGCCGGGATAGCGCATGTCCATCGCGGGGGTGAAGGTGAAGCCGGAGGGGTCTCCGCCGGATTCGGCGATCTCGCCGCGCACCTCTTCGCGGAGGGCGTGGAGTTCGCTCTCCATCACCCCGGCGTCCAGCTCCGAGAGGCGAAGGCGCCTGCTCTTTACCCGGTCGTAGCGCACAGCGTTTCCGATCATCCCGACGGCGCAGGCCGCCGCCGCCTCCCGCGGGACGATGACCCGCCGCATCCCGCAGATCCGAGCGACAGCGCATGCCGAGAGGCCGCCCGCCCCGCCCCCCGCGACGAGGGCCATCTTCCGCGGGTCGGCGCCGTGGCGGGCGCAGATGGTCTGGACCGCGCCCGCCATCTGGCGGTTGGCGAGGCGGATGGCTCCGGCGGCGGCTTCCTCGGCCGCCATTCCGAGGGGCCCCGCTACCTGGGCCGCCATCGCCGCTTCGGCGCGCGCGGTGGAGAGGGGAAGCTCGCCTCCGAGCAGTCCGACCGGATCGAGCCTCCCGAGAAGCAGGTGGGCGTCGGTGACGGTGGGCTGCTCGCCGCCCTTGCCGTAGCTCGCAGGACCCGGCACGGCCCCCGCGCTCTCGGGCCCCACGCGCAGGCCGCCGCCGGCGTCCACCCAGGCAATCGTCCCTCCGCCGGTGCCGATGGTCTGGACCTCGACGGCGGGAAGGGCGACGTGGTAGCCGCCCACGGCGGACTGATCGACCATGCCAGGCTGTCCCCCCCGCAGGAGGGTGACATCGCAGCTTGTCCCGCCCATGTCGAAAAAGACGGCATCGGGTGCGCCGCAGGCCGCGGCGTAGATTCTCCCCGCCGCGGCCCCCGCGGCCGGGCCCGAGAGCACGAGGGCGGCGGGCTGGCGCTCGCAATGGGCGCGGGTGGCCATCCCGCCGTTGCTCTGCATGAGGAGAAGGGAGCCCCGATAGCCGCTCTCCTGAAGGTTCGCCTCGAGCGCGCGGAGGTAGTTCGAGGTGCGCGGGGCGATGAAAGCGCTCACCGCGGCGGTGGAGGATCGCTCATACTCGCCCATGATGGGGGCGGCCCGCGAGGAGAGGATGAGGGGAATGCCCGGGAGAAGATCGGCCAGGATGGCGGCGGCGTCCTCTTCGTGCGTGCCGTTCAGGTAGGCGTTGAAGAGGCAAAGGGCGATGGCTTCT
>JAQBZT010000106.1 GCA_027622355.1 bacterium
AGTCCTCGGCGGTTGCCCTGCAAGGGCTTTTTCCTGTATTTGTCCGCATTCTTCCTCAGGTGAAAATTCTTTGTGAGAGAATCGCGGGTTTTGGTAAAGGAGTATTGGCAAATGGCAAACGAATCTGAAGAGCATAGCGAGGGGCAGAGCTTCAAGGTCAGCGATCGGCGGTTTTCCATCAGGGGCTATGAAGACGAAGAGGTGGCCGGGGCTGATTCTGCACCAGAGTCCGTCGCCGCGCCGTCGCCCCCTCCTGCGCCGGAGCCCGCTGCGGCTGCCCGGGAAGAGGTGAAGGCGGACGCGCCGCCGCCCCAGGAGGCGGAGGCGGATGAGGCATCCGAGCAGGGGGCAGAAGCATCGGGCCGGGAGTTCGAGATGCTGATGGCCATTTTGCAGGGGAATGCGCTGGCGGCCATGGGGCTCAATCCCCAGTCGGGCGAGCGGCTGGGCGCGCCCGATCAGCGGGCGGCCCGCCTTTTCGTTGACATCGTCGAGATGGTCAAGAGGAAGATGGGGCCCAATCTCTCACCCGAGGAAGAGGGTCTGATTAACCATCTGCTTTCGGATCTGCAGATGCTCTACGTCCGGGAGGTGGGGATCGGCGGCTGAGCGGCGATTTTGGGGGCCCTTGTTGTTGTTTAAACGGGCCGGAACAGGTAGAGTTCCGCCGGGTGAGAATCCGGTGTAAAGAAAAACCCTTGTTTTCAGGGTATTTTTATCGAATGATGGGGAGACCGTATGGTTCAGCAGGCCTCGTATGATGAGATTTTCGAGCAGGCGCTCAACAAGGTGGAAAACCGATTTCTCCTCTCGGTGATCCTGGCCAAGCGGGTCCATCAGCTTCGCCGGGGGGCGGAGCCGCTGGTTCCGGCCCAGGATCTGGAGACGTACGAGGAGATTACCTTCCGGGAGATCATTGAGGGAAAACTCGAGTGGCGCTCGGCTCCTGATCAGCCGCACCCCGGAGACATGGTGCAGAATGTCGGAGAGGGCGACTTCGACGATATGGACTAGCCCCCGCCCGCCCGCTCACCGTCGGGCGAGGTGTGCCCCGATGCGGGCGATTCCCTCCGCAATGTTTTCGATCGAGTTGCAGTAGGAGATGCGGAGGAATCCCTCTCCGCGGGGGCCGAAGTCCGCGCCCGGCCCGACGGCGACGCCGGTGTTCTCCAGAATCTCCCGGGCCAGCTCGAGCGAGTCCGCCCCGAAGGCCCGGGCGTCCGCCAGGACGTAGAATGCCCCGTCGGGCTCGCGGTGAACGGCCAGCCCGATCTCCTTCAATCCCTTGATGGTGGCCTTCCGGCGCGTATCGTAGACGGCGCGCATCTTTTCGGCCTCGGGAATCGCATGCTTGAGGGCCGCGACACCTCCTTCCTGAACGAACGAATTGGGCGAGACGAAATAATTTTGCAGCAGAATCTCGATAGGGCGGACGTATGCTTCCGGGAGAATCAGGTAGCCCAGCCGCCAGCCGGTCATGGCGAAATATTTGGAAAACCCGTTGACGATGAACGCGGTATCGGAAAATTCGAGGGCAGAGTGATCGGGCGCGCCGTAGCTGAGGCCGTGGTATATCTCATCGGAGACGACCGGGACGCCGAGATTGCACAGGGCCGCGAGCCGCTCTCCCTCGAGGCGGAAGCCGGTCGGGTTGGAGGGAGAGTTGAGCAGAATCGCCCTTGTTTTCGGGGTGATTCGCTCCTGAACCGCTTCCACCTCCAGGGCGAAATTCTCCTCGGGTCCGGCCGGGACGAGCACCGGCCTTCCGCCGGCCGAGAGCACAAAGCTGGGATAGCAGGCGTAGTGCGGATCGGTGAGGAGCACCTCGTCTCCCTCTTCGAGCAGGACGGCGAACAGCGCGAGCATGGCGGCGCTCGAGCCGAGGGTCACCGCGACCCGAGATGCCCCGATGGAAAGACCGTAGCGCTCGTTGTAGAAGGCGGCGATGGCCTCGCGAAGCTGCAAGGTGCCGAGCGCGGTGGTGTAATGGGTTTTTCCGTTTTCCAGCGCCTCCTGCGCGGCGCGGACGATGGGCGCCGGGGTGTCGAAATCCGGCTCCCCCACCTCGAGGTGGATCACGCTCTTCCCCGCGGCTTCGAGCCGCTGGGCCCGCTCGAGGATGTCCATGACCAGAAAGGGCTGGATGTCCCGGATTCTTTTCGGCAGCTTCAGCGCCACGCAGGCTGTTTCCCCTGGATAATGGGCCGCAAGCACCGGAAATCATTGGTTGATTTGATTTTCCCCGGGTGCTAGACTTCCCGCATCTTTGACATGACCGTGCATGTCTGCTTTTACTTACGCGGTGTGAGCGCGCAACCCACATATGACCGTCCGCCTCGGGAATTGTAAAGAGGCGGCCTTTTCTTTTCTGAAAATTTCGTAGGGGAAAGGCCGTTGACCAAAATCGACATCATCAATCTGGTGGCAGAAGACACAGGACTCAGCAAGGTAAAAGCCGAAGAGGCGGTTGAGAGCATCATCGAAACCATCAAGGGGACTTTGGGCGAAGGGGAGTCGGTGATTCTGCGCCGGTTCGGTTCCTTCCAGGTCCGCTCGAAGAACGCCCGCGTCGGCCGCAACCCCAAGACGGGCCAGGAGGCGCCCATCAGCGCCCGCAAGGTGGTCCGATTCAAATCCGGGAAGCACTTCAAGGAGGCGGTCAACGGCGCCCCGGTCCGTTTCTACTAGACCCTTCCGGCGGTTCCTCGCAAAACACATTGAAAAAAGGCCTCTTCGGGGGCCTTTTTTTTCTTCCCTCTACACGAGCAGCATCGCGTCCCCGTAGCTGTAGAACCGGTACCCCTTCTCCCGGGCCAGCCCATAGGCGCCCAGGATGCGCTCTTTTCCCGCAAAGGCGGCCACCAGCATCAGCAGGGTCGAGCGGGGAAGGTGAAAATTCGTCAGCAGGCCGTCAATCACCCGGAAGTCGTGGCCCGGCCGGATAAAAAGCCGGCTCTCGGCGGGGCCCGCCGAAAGGAGGTTTTCTCCCCCCTCCGCCGCCATCGCGGCGCTCTCCAGCGCCCGGACGACGGTGGTTCCCACGGCGATGATTCGGCCTCCGCTCCGCCGCGCGCCCTCGATCACCTCCGCCGTCTCCGGCGGAATTTCATAACACTCGGCGTCCATTTTGTGATCCTCAATCTGTTCACTTTTTACAGGCCGGAACGTTCCGGGTCCCACATGCAGGGTGAGGGACGCCCACCTTATCCCGGCCGCCTCCAGCTTCTTCAAGAGATCGTGCGTGAGGTGGAGCCCCGCCGTCGGGGCGGCGATGGCGCCCGGGGATCTGGCGTAGACGGTCTGATAGCGCTTCGCGTCCAGCGGCTCGGGCCTGCGCTCGAGATAGGGCGGCAGGGGCACCTCTCCCGATGCGTCGAGCCACTCGAAAAGCGCCGCGTGCGATTGTCCCGGGAAGGAGATGGCGCGCTCCTCGCCCGGCGGCCCGAGAGTGCCTTCCATCCCGCCGGGGAAGAGAATGCGCTCGCCCGCCTTCAGGGGGCGGTTGGCCGATACCATGGCGATGAGGGTGCCGGACACATCCCCGGGCCGGAGAAACAGCGCCTCCACCTTTCCGCCGGTCGGCCTCTTCCCGAACATCCGCCAGGGTCTGACTTTCGTGTCGTTGACCACCAGGAGATCGCCCGCGCGGAGGTAGGCGCCCAGATCGCGGATGCGGGCGTGCGCCATTTCGCCGCCGCCGCGGGGGAGGACGAGCAGCCGGGCGTCCTCGCGGCGCGCGGCGGGGTAGCGGGCGATGGCCGATTTGGGAAGTTCGTAGTCGAATTCGCTCAGCTTCATGGGCGGAATCGCATCGCTCGGGGAGAGGGGGCTCAGGCGTCTGATTCGCGGCGCGGAGCGGATGAGACTTCCTCCTCGGCGGCCCCGGGAAGCGGCTGAAAGTCGCCCGAGGGCCGCGAGAGAATGTGGTTGATTTTCCACTGCATCTGCCGCAGCACCCCCCGCATCATCCGCACCTCCCGGCTGTCGGGTTCGCCGCGGTCCAGCAGCCGGCGGAAAGAGCGCACCACCCGGTGGGGGTCGTGGTGCGGTACGAAGCCGATCCACTCCATCGCCGCCCGGAAGTGCGCGAGGAGACCCTCGACCTCATCGCGCGGGGCGAGTTCCCGCTGGGTGGACTCCGCCTCCGAAGGGCGCTTTGCGAGGTAAAGCTCCCAGAGGGTGATCATGACCGCCTGGGAGAGATTGAAGGACTCCCCCTCGGGCTCGGCCGGGAGGACGAGATGTTCCTGGCAAAGGTTCAGTTCGCTGGTTTCGAGGCCCTTGTCCTCTGAGCCGAAGATGAGGGCGGTGCGGGTCTGGGCCGCCCGGCGGAGGAGGAGGGCCGCATCTTCGCGCACATCTGTCGTGGGCTTGCGCCTTCGCCCGAGCCGGCGCGAGGCGCCGATGAGCCGGCCGCAGTCGCGGGTGGCATCCGCCAGGGTGGCATGGTGCGTCGCCGCGTAAAGGATGTCCTTGGCCGACATGGCCATCGAGCGCGCCTCAATGCTCTTCGCGGTGCAGCGGGGGGCGACGAGGCGCAGATCGCTCAGGCCGAAATGCGCCATCGCCCGCGCAATGGCGCCCACGTTGCCCGCCCCCTTGGGGCGGACCAGAATGACGGCGAATTGTCCCTCGGAATCGAGGGGGGTGCGCATGTTCACGTTTCGGGCTCTCCCCGCGGGATGGGTCCGCCGCAGCGGAAACTCCGCCAGCGGTGGAAAGTTTTATACCGGCATTTCCGCTTCCTAGGAAGCCGGGTGGAGCGGTCTTTCCGCGGGCGGCCTCCGTTTTTCGAGAAAGCGCTCCACCGCTTCGGCGACCTGTTCGGGCGAGATCTCGTCCAAGCAGTAGTTGTGGCCCCGGTGGCAATGATCCCGCGTGAAGTAGAGCGGGCAGGGGCTGCATTCGAGGCGGCGGTAGAAAAAAACGGATTCGCTCCCGCGCGCCCCCGATATCTCGGGGGATGTGGGCCCGAAGATGGCGACGACGGGCACTCCCGCGGCGGCGGCCAGGTGCATCGGGCCGCTGTCGTTTCCCAGGAAGCAGTCCACCGCGCCCAGGATGCCCAGAAGGGTTTCGAGCGGGGCCGGGGGCCAGAGAAGAATCGGCTGGGTCCGGCAGGCGGCCCGGATTTTTTCGATGATCGCCAAATCGCCGGGCCCTCCGGCCAGCGCGGCGCGGGCGCCGCCCTCCTGGAGGCGGTCGATCACTTTCGAGAAATTCGATTCCTCCCATCGCTTCGGCGGCCATTTCGCCCCTGGGTGGACGAGGACCAGCGGGGCGCTTCCCGGGGTGAACCCTTTTTCCGCGAGGGCGGCGCCCGCGCGGGCCCGCGCGCTCTCGCCCGGGGCGAGCTTCCAGCCGGTCTCGAAGTTCGCCGCGCCCACGGCGCGGGCCATGGCGTTCAGCCGTTCGGAGATGTGGGAGGATTCCTCCACTTCCCACTCGTGGGTGTAGAAGTGTCCCAGCCCCTCGGCGGAGAAGAAGCCGAAGCGGTTGGTTTTGCGAAAGCCGAGGCGGACCGGGGCGCCGCTCAGCCAGACGGCGGCGCCCGAGTGAAAGAGGCCGGTGAAGTCGATCGCCAGCGAAAATCCTTCTGCCCGGATGGCCCGCATCTCCCGAAGCCACGCGCCGGCGTTTTTCAACAAAGACGCACCGCGCATGAGAAAGCCGCAGGGGAGCGCGCGGACCCGGTCCACGCCCGGGATGGCGCTCGCCAGGGGGGCGATGCCGCTTTGTACGAGCAGGTGGATTTCCGCTTCGGGGAACCTTAGGCGAAGCGCCCCGATGGCGGGTGTCGCCATCAGGAGATCGCCGATGGCGTCCAGCCGGATCAGCAGAATTTTTCCGATCACATCGAGGCGGCCCGCATCGGGCGGAACGCCGGTGAAGGGGGGCCGCGCGAGGAGGCCGGTCAGCCGGTGAAAAAGATAAGGCAGCGAGCGGAGTATTTGTCCTGCGATGCGGCGAAAAGCCATGGATTTTCTGCATCCTGTGTCGGGGCGGTTCTCTCTTGCCCGGTGCGTGTCCTCCTGCCGGGGCCGGCGGCGGCCGGCCGATTCTAGAGGGAGATTGTACACGCTTGAATGCAGGAGCGGACAGAAGCGGGTCCCGGCGGGTGCGCGCCCCGGAGATTCCAGCTTAAATAGGGAGTTTCGGCGGATTTTGTCCGAAATCAAAACAGGGGGACTTGACGGATACCGGACTGCTGGGAGAATACTATGTTGTAGAGGTTTTCATCTGCTTTTGGGCTCTCACTAAAGGGGGAGAAGTGTGCTTTATTCGCGGCCTTGTGAATATGCAATCCGGGCGCTCACCTATTTGGGGAGCATGCCCCAGGATGAGAAGATCCGGGTGCAGGAAATCGCCCAGTCCGAGGGTTTGCCCGCGCCGTTTCTGGCCAAGGTGCTCCAGCAATTGACGCGCGCGGGAATTCTCAACTCGGTCAAGGGGCCGCGCGGGGGATTCGGGTTTGCGCGGCCGCCGCAGGAGATCACGGTCTACGAAGTGGTGGCGGCCGTGGACGGCACCGAAGCTTTTGGCCGCTGCGCGGTGGGCTTGGCCGAGTGCTCGGATGAGGCGTCATGCCCGCTTCACGATACATGGAAGCCCCTCCGCCTTGAGATTCAGGAATACCTTGCGGGTTTGAAAATTTCCGATCTGACGGTCGCCTGGTTGCGCAAGAAGGAATTGATCGGTCAGGGGGGCGGCATCCGCGGGCTTTCGCTGGATTAAGGCTCTCGGGGGGAGCGGTTTTTTTTCCTTGAAATAAAAGATTAAAAATTCGTATAATCTTCTTTGTTCCGTTGGTCTTCACCACGGCCTTTTGCCGGAACCTTTGATGGTGATCCCTCCGTGAAATGAGAGGGGAGTGGTTCCGCCGGCGCCCGAGCCCGTAAAGCCATATCGCCTGCTCTTCGGCTTCCGTTTGCAGGATGCATCAGGTTGTTGGGGTGGAGTTCGAAGTTTTTTTCGTGAAGAGGGGATTTCATGCTTGCCTGGCTTCCCGAAAATATTTCCACCTTCGGCGGCGATCTCGACGGTATTTTTGCCCTGATTTACTACATCGTGGCGGTCTGGTTCGTGCTGACCCAGGCCCTGATCGTCATTTTCCTGATTCGCTACCGGCGGAAAGAAGGACAGAAGGCCGTCTACGCGCATGGCAACAACTGGTCGCAGGCCATGTGGCTTCTGATCCCGTGCGCGCTCGTCCTGACCCTCGATCTGTGGATCGACATTCGCGGCTCGGACGTCTGGGCCCGCGTGAAGCTCTCCCGGCCGAAGCCGGATGTCACGGTGAAATTGACCGGCAAGCAGTTCAACTGGATCGTCACTTATCCGGGGCCTGACGGAAAATTCGGTACGGCCGACGACAGGAAGCTCGATAACGATCTCCATGTTCCTGTGGGCAAGGTGGTCTATCTCATCCTCGAATCGGAGGATGTGATCCACAGCTTTTTCGTCCCCGTACTCCGTTTGAAGCAAGATGCCGTGCCCGGCCGCCAGATCCCGGCCTGGTTTCAGGCCACGAAAGCGGGCAAGTGGGAGATCCCCTGTGCGGAGCTGTGCGGTTTCGGCCATTCGGGGATGAAGGGTTCGCTGATCGTGCACTCGGCCGAGGACTACGGCGCATGGCTCAAGAAGCAATGGCCTTCTTCCGGATGAGGAAATTTCAGGGTTCGCGGCGCCGCACGGCGCGGGCGCCGAGAGGAGAGGAAGGATGACCGATACGCACGCCGCATCCGGAGAGGCCGGCCTCCACGAGGCGCCGCAGGGTTTCCTCCGGACCTATGTTTTTTCCACCGATCACAAGATGATCGGGAGGCAGTATCTGTTCATCTCCCTTTTCTGGATGGTGCTCGGCGCGTTTTACGCCTACCTGCTCCGCTGGCAGCTCGCCTATCCCGAAACGGATATTCCCATCTTCGGCCGGCCCATCGGGCCCGAAGAGTACAACGCCTTTCTCACGCTGCACGGCACGATCATGGTTTTCTTCGTGGCGATGCCGCTCCTTCTGGCGGCCTTCGGAAATTTCATCGTGCCGCTCATGATCGGCGCGCGGGACATGGCCTTTCCCCGGCTGAACATGATGTCGGTCTGGACGCTGACGGCCGCCTCAATCGTTCTTCTTCTCTCGCTGGTGGTGGAGAGCGGCCCGGCCGCCGCCGGGTGGACGGGCTATCCGCCCCTTTCCGCTGTGCCGGATTATACCGGCGTCGGATACGGGATGGACCTCTGGCTCCTCGCCCTGGCGCTGGAGTTCGCCTCCTTCCTGATGGGAGGGATCAACTTTCTGGTCACCCCGCTGAACATGCGCACGCGGGGCATGTCGCTCATGCGGATGCCCCTTTTCGTCTGGATGGTCATGACCGCCTCGGTCATCTTCCTCCTCTCGGTGGGCCCCATCATCGCCGGAGCGGTTTTCCTGCTCCTCGACCGGAACCTGGGAACGGCTTTCTTCCTGCCCTCGGGCGGGGGCGACCCCCTCCTGTGGCAGCACCTGTTCTGGTTCTTCGGACACCCCGAGGTGTACGTGATCCTCCTTCCTGCCCTCGGGATACTCATGGAGGTCACCGCCAACTCGGCGCGAAAGCCGATTTTCGGCTACAAGCCCATTCTCATTGCCGTTTTCATCGCGGGCTTTTTGAGCTTTATCGTTTGGGCGCACCACCAGTTCATCAGCGGCCTCGACCCGCGCCTGGCGACCCCCTTCAGCGTGACGACGATCCTGATCTCTGTGCCCTTCGCCCTTGTCGTGTTCGCGCTCATGGCCACCCTCTGGGGGGGCGCCATCCGCTTCACGACGGCGTTCTGGTATGCGGCCGGCGGGCTGTCGGTGTTTATCTTCGGCGGCCTGACCGGCATCTTCAACGGCTCGGCGCCCGTGGACATCTACATTCACGAAACCTATT
>JAQBZT010000107.1 GCA_027622355.1 bacterium
GGCGGAAACGCTGGAGCGGCTGCGGCGCATCCGGGAGGCAATTCTCTGGCGGGAGCGCCTGCTGGAGCTTCGCCCGGCCGAGGGGGATCGCTACGCGCCCGCCGCCCGCATTGCGCTGGCGGAGGAGAGATGCCGGGCGGGGGAGGATGCGGAGTGTCTGCGGCTCACCGCGGCGGGGAAGCGGGGCGCGCGCGTATTCGGCGACGCCTACGCCCGCTATCTTCAGGGGTGGGCCCTCGAAAGATCGGGAAAACCCGATGAGGCGATGGCGCAATATGCCGCCGTCGAGAAAGCGGGCGGCAACCTGGCGGCGCGGGCGGCGCTTGCGCGGGCGCACCTCCTGTTTCAGCAGAAGCAGTATGCCGAGGCCGAGAAGGCCTATCTGAAGGTGTCGGAGATGGTGCCGCCGGGCAGCTCCCTTGCGGGGGAAGCCCTGCACGGCATCGGATGGGCACGCCTGCGGCTCTCCCGCCCCGAAGAGGCGGGCCGCGCCTTCGACTTCTTCTTGCAAAAACATGGCGGGCACTCCCTCAAAACTTCCGCCGCGCTGGGGCGCCTTGCGGCCCGCATGGAGGTCGCGGTGCGCAAGGGCGAGAAGATTCAGGAGATACAGAAGGAGGTCTCGGAGTTTTCCGCGGCGCACAAGGATCACCACCAGCTGGGCGCCCTCCAGCTGCAGTTGGCCTGGGCGCTTTTCCGCACCGGGAAATTTGCGGACGCTGCCCGGCATGCCGCCGGGGTGAGCGACGCCTATCCGCTGGGCCGCATCTACCGCATGGCGCGCGTCGTGGAGGGGCTGGGCCTTTATCACGGCGGGGAGGCACGAAAAGCCTACGGGGTCTTGCGGCTGGGGGCCGAGAGCCCGCCGGGGGACCCCGGTCGCGAGGCCGAAAGGGAGATCGCCCGATCGGCGGCCATGGCGACCGCCTTCGCCGCCTTTCGGCTGAAAGATTTCGCCACGGTGATGGCGGTGCTGCAGAACTGGGCATTTCCCGCCGAAGGAGAGAAGGGCAAGCCCGCTGCCGCGCCGGAGGCGGCGCTGTGGTTCGGCGAAGCGGCCTTCGAGGCGGGCGATCTGAAAACGGCGGCGGCAGCTTTCGCAGCGATTCCTCCGAACTCTGTCCACTACAACCGGGCGCGCGCCGGGCTGGCATGGATCGCCTACCGGCAAAATAAATGGAAGGAAGCGGCCGCCGCTTTCGATGGCGTGTTTCAGGCCGCGCCGAACGGGCCGCTGGCCTCCGAGGCGCTGGCCCGGGCGGGAGACGCCCGCTTCAATCTGGGCGACATTGCCGGCGCTCTCCAGGTGTTCGAGAAGATCGAAAAGGAGTTCACGGGAAGGCCGGCGGGAGAAAACGCGCTTCTTCAGAAGGCGAAGCTGCTCTTCCGCCGCGATCGGTTCTCTGATGCGTCGAAGGCGCTGGAGGAATTTCTGGGGAAATACCCCAAAAGCGCCGCCGCCGTGGAGGTGGAGTTCCTGCGGGCGCTGATCCCTTTCCGGATGCGGGATTACGCGCGCTCGCGGGAGCTGCTCCTGGATTTCGTCTACCGCCGCGCATCGAGTGCGTTTGTGCCCGAGGCCTACCTGCGCATCGCGGATGCCTTCTACAACGAGGGGAAATATGAGCAGGCGGACCGGATGTACCGGCTGATGAAAAACCGCTATCCGGACCATCCCCGCAAGCGAGACGCATTCTACGGCCTGATTCTCACGCGGTTTCGCCAAAAGAACTATTCCAAATTCCTGGAAGAGGCCCAGGACTTCATCCGCGCCTACCCGCAAAGCGAGCTGAGTATCGCCCTGGCGTTTCAGGTCGGCGAGCTCCATCTCGCGCGGGGAGAGCTCGCGGGCGCGCTCCGCAGCTACCGCGAGGTGGAAACCCGCTATGCGGGAAGCACCCTGGCCGCCAACGCGATTCTGCGGGTGGCCGAGGTGCACCGCCGGAGAGGAAACTTCGACGCGGCGCTCATCTCGCTGGAATCGCTTATGGAGCAGTATCCCAAAAGTCCGGTGCGGGTGGACGCCCTCTTCCGGGTGGGCGAGTTGCTCGCCCAGGTGGGAAGGTGTGATGAGAGCATCTCCCGGCTCGAGTCTTTTCTCCGGCAGTATCCGCGCCACGGCTATACACTGCTGGCGCAGTTTCTGTTGGGAAAATGCGCGATCCGGACGGGAAACGAGGCGTTGGCTCTTCGCTCGCTGCGTTCGGTCTCATCGAGCGCGGATGGAAGCGGCGAGATGCGGGGGAGGGCCGCCTTGCTGCTGGGGGCGCTCCTGGTCAAACAGAAGAAGTTTACGGAGGCGGCCCGCGCCCTGGATGACGCCCTCCGGCATGGAAGCGAGGAGGTCGGAGCCGAGGCGCTTTACAGCCTGGCGGAGCTTCGCTTCATGAAGAGGGATCCGGGCGCGGCGGCGGAATTTCTGAAGTTGACCTACCAATTTCCGGGGCAGACAATATGGGTTGCGCGTGCCTTGGGCCGGGCGGGCGAGATATATGAAAAAAGCGGGAAGCGGGTCACCGCGATTCGCATCTACAGGAAGATGGCTTTGACCGCCCCGCCCGGGGAGCTGCGGCAGCGGGCGCACAAGGCGCTCGCGCGGTTGTTGAAGCCCAGCCCAAAAGCCCTTTCCGGCCAAAAATAACGCCTGCCTGCAAGGCCGCCATTGATTGGGGAGAGTCTTCATGTTCGAGTTTTTGTCCCGGGGCGGGATTCTCATGATCCCCCTGGGGATTTGTTCCGTCTTCGCGGTGGCCATCGTTATCGAGCGGGCGTACAGCCTGCGGAAGAAAAAAATAATCCGACTCGATATGGTGCAGCAGATGAAGGAGCTTCTGGCGGAAGAGCGCGTCGGCGACGCCATTACACTCTGCCGCCACTATCCCTCGGTGCTGGGCCGCGTCCTCCTCTCGGCGATCATTCATCACGATCGGGGCCGCGATGAGATCAAGGAGATCGTCGAGGACGCCGGCCGGCAGGAGATCCCTGTTCTGGATCGGTACCTCGGCGTTCTGGGCACGATCGCGGCGATCTCGCCCCTCCTGGGGTTGACCGGCACGGTGTTCGGCATGATCCGCACGTTCATCATCATCAGCGAGAAGGGCGTCGCCCATCCGAGCCAGCTGGCGGGCGGGATCAGCGAGGCCCTCATCACGACCGCGGCCGGGCTGGTGATCGGAATTCCCACGTTGATTTTCTACAACTATTTCACCACCAAGGTGGATCGCCTGATTCTCGAGATCGAAAAACACTCCTTCCGCCTTGTCGATACCCTGAAGCGCTGAGGGAAGGGATGAAATTCCGGGAACTTCGCCGGGTGCAGGCCCAGCCGGGCCTCACCCCGATGATCGACATCATCTTTCTTCTTCTGCTGTTCTTCATCCTCAGTTCGAGCTTCGTTCTCCAGCAAGGGATCAACGTCAATCTTCCCCGTACGGTGACCGTCGAGCGCCCCGTGCGAAAGGATGTCATTTTGGTGATCTCGCGCGATCGGCGCGTGTTTTTGAACAACCAGGAGCTTCCCTTCGAGGCGCTCTGGGGGCGGCTGATCGAGGAGATGAAAAACCAGAGCGAAGGGGTCCTTGTCATCCGGGCGGACAGGGACGTGCCGCACGGCTTCGTGGTGCGCGTGATGGATGTCGCCCGACAGGCGGGTGCGCTGCGGATCGCGATCGCCACCGCGCCGGCGTCACCGGCGAGGAAGGAAAAGGCCCGCCCGCGGCGGCCCTGAAGTGATGCCATGAATCTTGCGATTTTCCTGTCCTTGCTGGTCTCTTTTCTCCTGCACGCCGTCCTGCTCTATCTCGGACCGAACCTGCACACCCCCCTGATCCGGGAGGCGGAGGAGAAGCTGATCGAGGTGGAAATGGTGCCGCGCGAGGTGCCGATTCCCGAAGCTCTCATGCCTAAACTTCCGCTTGAAGTTTCAATTCCCAAACCATTGGATTTAAGTCGTTTAATGAGAGAAAACCAGACGATTTCCCGGCCCGCTCCCTCTCTCTCCGCGCGGTCCTCGCTGCGGGCCACTGGCGAGGTGCCGGAGAACCGCCCCCTGCGGAAAGTGCCGCAGCTGGAGCTGCCCAAGCCCGTCCTGAAGATCGACCCTGCTCGCCTGGGGGCGCCGGGGAAAGAGGCCGCCTCCCGCGGCCCGCGGCCCATCCCCCCCCTTCGAGACCGCGGGAACCTCGAGGGAAGGAAGGACATCCCGCTCTCTCCCCAGGACGAGCGGAAGCTTCTGGAGAGTGAGATTTCGCGGCTGGAGACGCCGCCCAAGGTCTTGCTTGAGCGCAAGGTGCCCATCCGGGGGCCGGCGGCCGCACGCCACATTCTATTCCGCCCGCCGGAGCCCAAGATGGCGGGCCTGACCCAGTCCGAGGATATCGAGCTGCGCTTCTGGGTCCTGCCCGACGGCACGGTGGGCCGGGTGGTGCCCGTCCGCAAGGGAAGCGCCCGCCTCGAGGGTGTGGCGACGAACCATCTCAAGCGCTGGCGCTTCAGCCCGCTTCCGCCGGGCATACAGGTGCTCGAGGAGTGGGGAATCGTGTCGTTTCGGTTCCGGGTGCGCTGAGGGCGAATTTCACGAAAAGGAGTGGGCCGCATGGAATATGAGCCGACGGGTCTTTGCTACGAGGATTTCGAGGTGGGCCAGTCCTGGCGGACGGCGGCCCGCACCATCGGCGAGGCCGAGGTATCGGCGTTTGCGAGCCTGACGGGCGACTACACCTATCTGCACACCGATGCGGAGCTGGCGGCCCAATCTCCCTTTGGGCAGCGCATCGCCCACGGCGCCCTCGGGCTTTCGATCCTCATCGGCCTCTGGACCCGGCTCGGGGTGATCGAGGGAACGATCGAGGCGTTCATGGGGCTGGAGTGGCGCTTCCGGGGCCCGATCCTGCTCGGCGATACCGTGCACGGGGAAATCGAGGTGGCCGGGAAGCGGATATCGAGCAAGGGACAGGGGCTCATCACGCTCAATCTCAAACTGCTCAATCAGCGGGGCGAGACGGTGCAGGAGGGCACCTTCGGCGCCATGATGGCGAGACGGGAGAAGGAGGTCTGATCAGCCCCCCACGATGGCGGGAAAGACGCTCAGCTCCGCCCCCTCCGCCAGAAGCATATCCTTCCGGGCGTGCCGGCCGTCCACCAGGGTGATGAAGGCCTCCTCGTAGGGAATCCCGCACTGATCTCGCACATCGCCCACCCGGGTTCCCGTGGGAAAATCCACCGCCGCGGCGCCCTCGGCATCGATCGCGCCGGGCATCTTCTCCTCGAAGCTTGCATAGAGGCGGAGCCTGATCTTCACGGCCGATCTCCCGCCGCCGCGCGGGCCGCCGCCGAGGCCGCCTCGAGAATCACCTTGAGAGGAATCCCCGAGGCCTCCGCCAACTTCCGGCAATCCTCGTACTCGGGCGCCAGGTTGATGGTCTCCCCCTCGAAGCGCCCCCGCTTGATGCGCACCTTTCCCCATTCGAGTTCCACCTCGAACCAGTCGCGCTCGGCCACCGATCGCTCGGCGGAGTGGTAGCGTACCCCCAGCGTCGTCGTCTCGCGGAAGAGAAGGCGCGCCAGCTGCTCCCGCTTCCCGTTCGGCGAGAGGACCGTCAGCAGGTGGCCGGGCCTTCCCTTTTTGCCGGTGACGGGGATCGAGAAGGCATCCACCGCGCCGGCTTGAAGCGCTTTTTCGATCACGTAGGGGATCAGTTCGGGTGCCATGTCGTCGAGATTGGCCTCGATGATCGTGAGCGCGGCCGGCGGCGCATCGGGAGAGGAAATGGCGGGCGCCGTACCCAGCAGCCCCCGGACGGCGTTGGGGACGGGTTGATCCATGCCGCCCGCCCCGTAGCCCACCCGGTGGATCGTCATCTCCGGCACTGGCCCGAAGGATTCCGCGCACTCGGTAAGCAGAAGCGCCCCCGTCGGGGTGAGCACCTCGCCCTCAAGCCCATTATCGAACACGGAGACGCCCTCGAGGAGCTTGGCGGTGGCCGGCGCCGGGACCGGCATCCGCCCGTGGGCGCATTCGATGAATCCGCGCCCCAGCGGCAGCGGGGAGGAGAGGACGCGCTCGATCCCGAGAAACTCAAGCCCGATGAAAAAGCCCGTGATGTCCACAATCGAATCCACCGCCCCCACCTCGTGGAAGTGGATCTCCTCGACCGGGACGCCGTGAATCCCGGCCTCGACCTCACCGAGGCGCCGGAAGGCGCGCAGGCTGCGCGCTTTGACTGGACCGGAGAGGCCGCTCTCCCGGATCAGCGCCTCGATCTGCGAGAGGGAGCGGCCGTGGGCGTGATGATGCGGGATCCCCTCTCCGTGGGTGTGGTGCTCGTGCGCTTCATGGACGTGGACATCGAATTTCGTGGCCGAAACCCCTTGCTTGATCACCTTTTTGGACGAGAGCGAATAGCCGGGCAGCGCCAGCCGCGCGAGTTGCGCTTCCAGCGCATCGAGCGGAAGGCCCAGATCGAGGAGCGCGCCCAGAAGCATGTCCCCGCTCGCGCCCGCGAAACAGTCGAAATAGAGTGTTTTCATCGCACCGCCAGCTGGTTGATGAGGTGCGCCTGGCAGGCTGCCCCGAAGCCGTTGTCGATGTTGACGACCGAGAGGCCCGAGGCGCACGAGTTGAGCATGGCAAACAGGGGGGTGAGCCCGCCCATGGTGACGCCGTAGCCGACCGAGGTGGGCACGGCAATGACGGGCGCCGACACGAGTCCCGCCACCACCGAGGGAAGGGCGCCCTCCATCCCCGCGATGGCGATGACGGCGTTGGCTTTGCGGATGGCGGGAATCTCGGCCAGGAGCCGTTGCAGGCCCGCGACGCCCACATCAAAGGCGCGGTGGACGCGGGAGCCGAGCGCCTCGGCTGTGCAGGCGGCCTCCTCGGCGACGGGCAGATCCGATGTGCCGGCGCACAGGACGGCGATGCAGCCGGTCTTCTTCTTTTCCTTCCCGGAGGTGAGGATGATCATCCGGGCCACCGGGTTCCATGCGGCCGAAGGGAAAGCGGCCCGGAGCGCCGCCGCGTGCGCCTCGCCGGCGCGCGTCACGATGACGGGGGTGTCTTTCTCCGCGAGGCTCCGGGCGATCGCCGCGACCTGCTCGGGCGTTTTCCCTTCGCCGAAGATGACTTCGGGAAATCCGTTCCGCAGGGGGCGGTGGTGATCAACCCGCGTGTGGCCGAGGTTCTCGAAGGGCAGATCGCGCAGGCGCTCGACGGCCTTCTCGATCGGCACGGCACCGCTTCGCACCTCATCGAGCAGTTGAAAAAGGGCGTCCGGGTTCACGGCAGAATTGTCAGGGAAGGGCGGCGGCCTGCCGCCAGGGTCTCGTTCATGCTCCCCGAGCGGAAACCTTCCAGATCGACAGCGACGTATACGAATCCCGCCTCCTTGATGCGTCTGACGACTTCATCCAGCCGGCCATCCTCGAAGAGCGCCGGAATTTCCGCGCGCGGGATTTCGAGGCGGGCGATGGTGCCGTGGTGGCGGACCCGAAGCTGGCGGAAGCCGAGCCGCCGGAGGGCGCTCTCGGCTTGTTCGACCTGCTGGATTTTTTCCGGAGTGATCTTGTCGCCGTAAGGAAAGCGGCTCGAGAGGCAGGCCTGCGCGGGCTTGTCCCAGTTCGGGAGGCCGAACTCGCGCGCGAGGGCGCGAATCTCCTCCTTGGTGAGGTCTGCCTCCATCAGCGGACTGCGCACGCCGAGTTCGCGGGCAGCCTCCATGCCGGGGCGGTAGTCTTCCGCATCGTCGGCGTTCGAGCCGTCCGCGATGACGGGTAGGCCCTCTTCCTCGGCCACGGCCCGCAGGACCGAATAGAGTTCGCTCTTGCAGAAATAGCACCGGTTCGGGGGATTGTTGCCGAAGGATTCGATTTCGATCTCCTTGGAGTCCACGAAGCGGTGGCGGATGCCGATGTGGCGGGAGAGCTGGATGGCCTCCTCGAACTCGGCTGCGGCCAGGGTGACGGAGCGGCCCGTGACGGCGAGTGCGCGCGCCCCGAGGGTTTGGTGGGCGATGTGGGCGAGGAAGGTGCTGTCCACCCCGCCCGAGAGGGCGACAAGGACGCCTCCCCATTCCCGGAGCATGTCCTCCAGTGCGTGCAGCTTTTCCGTTGTGATAGTGGTGCGCAAGGAATGCCTCCCCGTTTTTCCAGCGGCGGGCCTATTCTATCCCGGCGACGGAGCCGGGGCAATGAAACCGGACCTCACCTCGGCAGAAGGCCATGGTATAAGGCTTTGAATTTGGATATGCCGCTCTGTATTTCGGAGAGAGTAGTCTTGAAGGGAAGGGCGCATGAAACGTGGAAGCGGGGTATGGATTTTTCCGGTTTTTCTTGCGGCGGTTTTGGGGTTTTCGCAGCTCTCCGAGGGTGCGCCCCGCAGGGAGCGCCAGTTCGCCGATGTCATTGAGGCGGCGCTCACTCGGACCGGGCCCGGGGCGTGGCGCGTGGACGCGACCATTTCCTCGCCCGACACCGGCTGGAAGAAATACGCCAACGCCTTCCGGGTGCGGACCGAAGCGGGGAAGGTGCTGGGCGTGCGCGTGCTCTATCATCCGCATGTGGACGAGCAGCCCTTCACGCGTTCGCTGGAGGGGGTGAAGATTCCGCCCGGTGTGCGCGTGGTGATTGTCGAGGCACGTGATTCTGTCGCGGGATGGGGCGGGAAAACCGCCCGAGTCGGGATTCCCCGGTAGGAAGCGGCGATTTTCCTCTCCGGCGGCCGGCGGAGCTTGTGGTACACTCGCCCCGTTTTTTCGTGCCGCGCACCAAACGCTCTTGAGGTTGGACGAAATGGCAGATCGGAATGTGAAGGACATGTTGCGCCGCGGCGTGGATACGCTGAAGGCTTATGTGCCGGGCCGCTCCATCGAGGAGG
>JAQBZT010000108.1 GCA_027622355.1 bacterium
CGGCTCGGATCTTCTGCGGCGGGCGGACCCAGCCGCCGCCCGCCTCCTCCCGGAAGAGGGCCCCGCGCGCCCCGGCGGTGAGCACGACGGCGCCCGGCCCGAGCCCCAGAAGCGCACCGCAACTCCGCCAGAGCGCCCGCTCGGTGGCGGGCGCCCGCTTGCGGCCAAGCAGCGCCGCCGCCTCGGTTTCGTTGGGAACCAGCACGTCCACCTGCCCCAAGAGCGCACGGGAGAGGGGCTTCGCGGCAGGCGCAGGGTTCAACACCGTGATGGCGCCGCGCGCCCGCGCCCGGCGGAAAGCGAGGCGGACCGTCTCGAGCGGTACCTCGAGCTGGGCGAGAACCGCATCTCCGGCATCGAGGAGCTTCTCCCTGCCCCGGAGGGATTTCACCGTAAGGCGCGCATTCGCGCCGGGGGCGACAACGATCTGGTTTCTTCCCGAGGAGTCCACCGCGATCAGCGCTGCTCCGGTGGCGGTTTTGTCCCGGAACAATCCCTCGGGCGCGATCTCCTCCTCCTGAAGATGCCGCCGGTAGGCGGCGCCGGCTTCATCGTCTCCCAGCCGGCAGATGAGGCGCACCCTTCCGCCCGCCCGCGCGGCGGCGACCGCCTGGTTGGCCCCCTTTCCACCGAAGAAACGCTCGAGCGCCCCGCCGAGCACGGTCTCCCCCGGCACCGGCAGGCGCGGCACGCGCACCACGAAATCAACGTTCGCGCTCCCCACGACTAGGACAGTGGGCTTTCTCACCCCGAGTTCCACCCGCGGAACCTCCGCAAATGCGCCATGAAGAAGGACATAAACGCCTTTTCCCTGAGCCCGAGCGCAACATCTATCCCCCCTTTTCCGCCCCGAGAAGCTTCCGCGCGAAGGTCAACGACCGTCATCCCGCGCGCGGGCCCCGCGCCGCAGTCCACCTCGACCGCCCGCCGCTCGCACGCGACCAGATCGGGGCGAATCGCCACGGCAAGCGCCAGGGGATCGTGCAGAGTGATGGCGTCCCGGCCCCGGTGGCGCCTGGAGAAGGCGGCGTAGGGCCGCGTCAGATCGCGGAGCGCCCGGCGGAAGGGACCACCCCCTGCGAGGTGCCTCCAGGGGAGGAGCGCCAAGCGGGTTACGTCCAGCCCCACGAGGGTGAGGGGGGCACCGCACCCCAATACGCGGGCGGCCGCCTCCGGATCGCAGTGGATGTTGAACTCCGCGGCGGGCGTCGCGTTCCCCGGCATGCGGGCGGCGCCGCCCATGACCACGACCCGGCCCACTCCGGCGAGCGCCTCCCGATCGCGGCCCAGCGCGCGGGCCAGATTCGTCAGCGGGCCCAGGGCCACGACGGTGAGGGCCCGGCCATGCTTTCGCGCCAGGGAGACAATCGCCTCATCGGCCGGCGCGGGCGAAGATGGGGCCAGCCGGGGTGCCCCCCGCCCGCCCGCGAACAGATCGCCCAGACCGCTTCGGCCGTGGATGGCGTAGGATATCCGGTGATCGATCCGCCCGCCTCGAAGGGGCAGCGGCGCGCCCGGATGCACCGGCGGGGGGGCGGGCAGCCCCTCCAGAGAGGAGGCAAAATACCCCAGGGCGCGCCGGGCGTTCACAAAAGCAGCCTTGGCGGTCACATTTCCCTGCACGGTGGTGACGGCCAGGACTTCCAACTCAGGGGAAGCGAGCGCCAGGGCAAGCGCCAGGGCATCGTCCACCCCCGGATCGCAGTCGATCAGGATCTTTTTCTTCAAGCCGCCACCTGTCATCACGTATCCTCCGGAATGTACATATTTGGATATTTCCATAATATTACATCCATATAATTACATTTTCGAAATTTCGTATACAAATTGCCGTTGTTTTGGGAAACCTTCGTGCATGTCAGATAACATAATATAATTCAATTATTTACACTTAATTTTCCATGAAAATTGTTGACAATTTCAGTCAGTTTGTATAGAAGTGTCTTTTCGCCGCTGTGCGCTACTTTCCAAAGGCATGAAGAGATTGGGACTCCCTCTTCGGTGCCGTTTTTTTTTGAAAAGGGCCGGAAATAGACCATAAGATGAGTATCTCCACTTCTAAGAAACGGCTGGTTGCGGCCATCGACATCGGCGGAACCTTCACCGACATCGTCATTTATAATCCCGCCTCGGGGAAAACCGCGGTCGGAAAATATCTGACCACCCCGAGCGATCCCTCCATCAGCGCGCTGGCCGGTTTGCGCACCCTTCTCGAGGAGGAGGGACTCCGCTTCCGGGATCTGGGCCAGGCGATTCACGCCACCACCCTCGCAACGAACGCCATCATCGAGCGAAAGGGTGCCCGGACCGGCCTGCTGACGACCAAAGGCTTCCAGGACATCCTGCTGATGGGCCGGGAGTCGCGCTACGACATCTACGACCTGATACCCGACTATCCCGAGCCGCTGGTCCCCGGCCCTCTCCGGCGTGAGCTGACCGAGCGCATCTCGGCGAACGGCACCGTCCTCCAGCCCCTCAGCACCCAGGAAGTGAAGGTCACCATTCAGGAGCTGGTGGACAAGGGTGCCGAATCCATCGCGGTCTGCCTTCTTCATTCCTACCTGAACCCGGAACACGAAGAAAGCGTGGGACAGGCCATCGCCGAATCTTTCCCGCAGATCAGCGTCAGCCTCTCGGCCAACGCCTGCCCGGAGATCCGCGAGTACGAGCGGACCTCTACCACCGTCGCGAACGCCTACATCCAGCCCATCGTCGCGCGCTACCTCGCAGATCTGGAAACCAATCTCGAGAACGTCTCCCTCAACATCATGCTTTCCAACGGCGGAATCTGCACCGCCAAGGCGGCGGAAAAAAACCCGATCCGCATGTTCGAATCCGGCCCCGCCGCCGGCGCCCTGGCGGCCGCCTATTTCGGCCAGCTCAGCGGCGTGGGCGATCTGATTGCCTTCGACATGGGCGGCACCACGGCCAAGGCCTGCCTCATCGAACACGGCATACCGCTCATCACCTTTCAGTTCGAGATCGCCCGCCGGAACCGCCTGAAGAAAGGCAGCGGCCTTCCCATCCAGGTGCCGTGCATCGATCTCATTGAGGCCGGCGCGGGGGGCGGAAGCATCGCCCGGATCGATCAGTTGGGTCTCCTCAAGGTCGGCCCCGACAGCCAGGGGGCATCACCCGGGCCGGCCTGCTACGGTCTGGGCGGCGAGGAGCCGACCGTAACGGACGCCAACGTCCTTCTCGGCTACATCGATCCGCAGTTCTTCCTGGGCGGTGAGATGGAAATCTTCCCCGAGGCGGCCTCTGAAGTCATCCGCCGGAAAATCGCGGAGCCCCTGAAAATCGAAGAAGTGCAGGCGGCATGGGGCATTCACGAGTTGGTGAACGAAACCATGGCCTCCTCCACCCGGATCCAGCTCTCCGAGCGTGGCAAGGACCCGCGGAACTACGCCCTGGTTTCGACCGGCGGCGCGGGACCCGTGCACGCCTTCCGGCTGGCGCGCAAGGTGGGCCTCAAAAAGATCATCTGCCCGCCTGGGGCGGGCCTGGCCTCCAGCCTGGGCCTGCTCACCGTGCCCTACAAGGTGGACACGGTGGACAGCTACGTTTCGTCGCTGGAGGACGTGGATCTCAACAAGCTCAACGCGCTGCTGATTGAGCGGGAGAAAAGCTGCCACGCCATTCTCAAGGCCGCCGGGATCCGCGAGCGGGACATTCAAGTCCAACGGATGGCGGACATCAGCTTCCGCGGGCAGGGCTATCCCATCACCATTCCGATCCCCACGGGCAAGCTGACCTCCGGCCATCTCGCGATCATCGAGAAAAACTACCGGGAGCATTACGCCAATGTTCACGGAAGGGCGATTCACGATGTGCCGCTCCGCGTCTACAGCTGGCGGATTTTCAGCCAGGGCCCCGATCCCAAGGTCAGCTTCAGGTTTTCGAACCTCTCAAAGAGAAGCGGCCGGAACCCTCTCAAGGGAACCCGGCGAATCTACCTTCCCGAAACCAAGGGATTCCGGAAGGTGAACGTTTACGACAGGTATCTGCTGCGGCCCGGCCAAAAATTCAAGGGGCCGGCCCTTGTGGAGGAGAGCGTCACCACCGCCGTTATCGGCCCGCGCTCCTCCTTCTACGTCGACAAAAGCCAGAACCTGATCATCGATCTATAGGAGAAATCGAATGGTTCGAAAGGGGATCGACGCGATCACCCTGGAAGTTCTTTGGAGCCGGCTCATCGCCATCGCGGAGGAGGCCGCCACCGAAATCGTGCGCACCTCTTTTTCCACGACGGTGCGCGAGGCCCAGACCTTCGCCCTGGTGCTCCTCGACACCAAGGGAAATTCCATCGCCCAGGCGGGCTCGACCATGCCCAGCTACGTCGGGGCGCTGCCGATTACGGCCAAGAACCTCCTGAAAATCTTTCCCCCCGAGAGCTTCCGGCCGGACGACCTGGTCCTCACCAACGACCCCTGGATGGGGACCGGCCATCTGCAGGACATCAGCTCGCTGACCCCGATCTTCCACAAGAAGAATATCATCGGCTTCACCGGCATCACCACCCACGTGACCGACATGGGCGGAAAGCTCCGCTCGCCGGAGGTGCGGGAGATTTACGAGGAGGGCCTCCAACTTCCAGCGTGCAAATACGTTTCAGAGGGCGAAGTCAATCCCGACATCTTGCGGATCATCCGAGCGAACGTCCGCGTACCCGAGCTGGTCGAGGGCGATCTGATCTCCCACATGGTGGCCGGCAAGCTCGCCTCCAAGCGGGTGCAGGAGATGCTCGAGGAATACAAACTGCGCGACCTCGATGCCATCGCCTCGACGATTTACCAGCGCTCTGAAAACGCGATGCGCGAGGCCATCAAGAAAGTGCCCGACGGCGAGTACCGCTTCCAGGTCAACACCGACGGCTACGACGAACCGCTCGCCATCCGCGTCGAGGTGCGCGTCCGGGGCAGCAGCATCCTGGTGGACTACACCGGTTCCTCGCCCCAGGTGGACCGCGGCCTGAACGCCACGCTGAACTACGTCTTCGCCTACTCGGCCTATTCGCTCAAATGCCTCTTTTGCCCCCAGGTGCCCAACAACGAGGGCAACTTCCGGCCGATTACCGTATCCGCCCCCGAGGGAAGCATCCTCAACCCCCGCTATCCGGCGCCGGTCAACGGAAGGTCCATGGTCGGCCACTTCATTCCCTCGGCCATCTTCGGCGCGCTCTGCAAGGCGGTGCCGGCCCTTGTCCCCTCGGCGAGCGGGAGCCCCACCTGGGCCATCAACGCCGCGGGCGTGGACAACCAGGGAAAGCGCTTCGCCGGCAACTTCTACTTCAACGGCGGGCAGGGCGCCTCGAAGGAACACGACGGCAGAGCGTGCCTCTGCTTCCCCTCAAACACATCGAACACCCCCATCGAGGTGCTCGAGCAC
Organism: bacterium; assembly: GCA_027622355.1. NCBI lineage: Bacteria > bacterium. The sequence continues at coordinate 5,389 of JAQBZT010000108.1, forward strand.
ATCGTTCCGCTCCTGGTGGAGCGCAAGGCGGTCAACCGCGACAGCGGCGGGGCGGGCGAATTCGTGGGCGGAAACGGCCAGCAGGTGATCGTCAAATCCCTCTCCGAGGGCGCGATCCTGCTCACCTTCCTCAGCGAGCGCACCCGCCATCCCGCCTACGGGCTCTTCGGCGGGCGAAACGGCCGGGTGGGCAAAGTCACCCTCAACGGAAGGCCCATCAACCCCAAGCGGCAGTGGGTGATGAACCCCGGCGATCGCCTCGTCCTGGATGTCCCCAGCGGCGGCGGCTACGGTGACCCGAAGGACCGCTCCAGGGGGCGCATCGAGCACGACCTGCAGGAGGGACTGATCTCGCTGCAGAAGGCCCGGACCGAATACGGCTACGAGGGCGAATACGCCCACCCGTTCGGGTAGGTAATGGCCCCATCCGCCAGAAGCTGGGTCGCCGTCACCGCGACGGACGATCTTCCGGTTGCCCTCGCCCCCGTCGAACGTGCGCTGAAGGGCATCGCCCCCGTCCGGACCGTTCCGCTCCCCTTCCGAAAGCTACCGGAAAAAGAAGAAGCGGCGTTCGCCCGGAAATTTCGCGGCGCAGTGGGTATCCTCCTGCGGCCGGGCTATTTGACCGCCTCCCTTCTCGATCAGCTTCCCGCGCTTCGGGTGGTCGCCGTCCACGGGGCGGGGGTGGATCAGGTGGATGTCGCCGCCTGCACCGCCCGCGGCATTTTCGTCACGAACACCCCCGGAGCGAACGCGGATTCGGTCGCAGAACTCGCCATCGGCCTCATGCTCTCCCTCGTCCGGCATATCCCCGAGGCCGCCCGCCGGGTCGCCGCAGAGCGCGCCTGGGGCGCGGCCAGACGCACCGGCCGCGTGCTGCGCGGCCAGACGCTCGGCCTCATCGGGATGGGGCAGATAGGCGCGCGCGTGGCACATCTCGGGGCGGCTCTCGGGATGAAGGTCATCGGCCACGACCCGGCGCTCTCCGGCAAGGAGATTCGCGCGCGGGGCGCAAAACCGGCGGCGCTCGATGCCCTGCTCGCCGCAGCGGATGTCATCTCCCTCCACGCGCCGCTCATCCCTGAGACCCATCATCTGATCGATCGGCGCGCCATCTCGAAAATGAAAAAAGAGGCACTGATCATCAACTGCGCGCGAGGATCACTGGTGGACGAGCGGGCGCTGGCCGCTGCCCTGAAAGCGGGAAAACTCGGCGGCGCGGCGCTCGATGTCCTGGAGGGAGAACCGCCCGATCCCGAAAGCCCGATCTTCACCGCCCCGAACACGATCATCACCCCCCACATGGCGGGCTCGACGCAGGAGGCCCTCGAAGCCATCGCGCGCACCGCGGGGGAGGACATCGCCCGCGTCCTCAGGGGGCAAAAACCCAGGTATCCGGCGAACCGGCCTGTCAAAATGAAGCAGTAGGACGTTCTGAAGGGAAGTTTTGCCTCAGCTTTTTTCTTCGTACTGAATCTTCGGCCACATGTCCCAGGCCTTCGCGGCGAGCCTCGCCTCGCCCTGATCGAGGAGGCTGACGCGCACCCCGCGCGACTGGTTGACGATCTGCTTGTAGCGGATGGGCACGTCGAGATCGCCCGCCGCATCGTCGAGGGCGCGGAATTTCTCCAAACCCTTGCGGAGGTTGCCGAGGGCGCCCTTGTAGTGGCGCTGCTGAAGCTTGACGTAGCCCGCGGCGAGCTGGATGAGGCCCTGGTAGAAGAGCCGGGGCGGGCCCTCCATCTCGCGCCACACGTCTTCCCACGCTTCGTGGGCGAACCAGTATTCTCCCTGGTTGAAGAGGAAGACCCCTGCGTCGCTCTTCGCGTTCCAGGGGATGGGGTGTTTCGTCATGGGCATCCTCTCCGCCGGCTCATCCGGCCCGCTCTTCTTTTACCATCAAACATCCCCGTTGACTTCCCGCCCCGCTGCTGGCTAAAACCATCCGATAAGAAAAATTGGCCATCATCTGTCCCCTTTTCCGGGAGGTCTTTTTATGGATTCGCTTCAGGATCGCATCGCGCTGGTGACGGGGGGGAGCCGGGGGATCGGAAGGGCCTGCGCGGCGGCGCTCGCGGGGGAAGGGACCCAGGTCATCGTCAACTACCGCTCCCGCGGGAAGGAGGCGGAGGAGAGCTGCCGCCTGATCGCGGCGGCGGGCGGCAGGGCGTTTTCCCTCCAGGCGGATGTCTCGAAAGCCGCCGAGGTGGACGCCATGATGGCGGAGATCCGCTCCCGCGCGGGGGAGGTTGCGATCCTCGTCAACAATGCGGGCATCGCCATCAAGTGCGCGCCGGATCAGCTGACCGAGGCGGTGTGGGACGAGGTGATCGAGGTGAATCTCAAGTCCGCCTTTCTCTGCACGATGGCGGTGATGCCGGGGATGCGGAAGGCCGGATGGGGCCGGATCATCAACATCTCATCGGGCGCCGCCTTCACGGGCGGCAGGGTCGGCCCCCACTACGCGGCCTCGAAGGCGGGCATGCACGGGATGATGCGCGGCTTCGCGGCCTTTCTCGCGGCCGAGGGGGTGACGGTGAACGCCGTGGTCCCGAGCCTTATCCAGACGGATATGCTCGCCAACGATTTGGGCCTCCGCATCTCCCCGGTGCCGATCGGGCGCTTCGGGCGGCCCGAGGAGGTGGCCGATGTGGTCGCCATGGTGGCCCGGGGCGGCTACATAACGGGCCAGGCCCTCGTCATCAACGGCGGGACGTATATGAAGTGAGGGCGCGGTCCCCCCAAAAAAAACACAAAAAAGCCCCGCGGGCCGGAGCCCACGGGGCTTTTTGTTTTATATCCCGGCAACGACCCACTCTCCCACACATTTAAGGGCAGTACCATAGGCGCAGGCGGGCTTAACTTCCGTGTTCGGGATGGGAACGGGTGTGGCCCCGCCGCAATAGCCACCGGGAATTCGAAAATTCTCTTGAGAAATTTTCGACAATCGAACCGCGTAAGATGGGTTGAATCAACGCCCAGCCCTGAAAGCCGAACAAGATTCGATAATAGTAATGCATATCGGTCAAGCCTCACGGCCAATTAGTACCGGTCAGCTAAACACATCGCTGTGCTTGCACCTCCGGCCTATCAACCTCCTGGTCTAGAAGGAGCCTTAAGGGACCGAAGTCCAGGGAGATATCATCTTGGGAGGGGCTTCCCGCTTATATGCTTTCAGCGGTTATCCCTTCCGAACATAGCTACCGAGCGCTGCGGCTGGCGCCACAACTCGAACACTAGAGGTTCGTCCAACCCGGTCCTCTCGTACTAGGGTTAGCTTCCCTCAAATCTCCTGCGCCCACGACAGATAGGGACCGAACTGTCTCACGACGTTCTAAACCCAGCTCGCGTACCGCTTTAAATGGCGAACAGCCATACCCTTGGGACCTGCTACAGCCCCAGGATGCGATGAGCCGACATCGAGGTGCCAAACCTCCCCGTCGATGTGAACTCTTGGGG